>DASXDC010000286.1:0-6272 GCA_036490855.1 Chthoniobacterales bacterium | reverse complement strand
CGCGCCTGTTTCTGGCGGCAGATCTCCGCCAGGAGGCGCGGCGCCTCGGCATTCAAACGCATCGCTTCTTCGCGATGGGTCTCGCAATAATCCACGTTCGTTAGGGCAGCGGTGTTAATGAGCGCGTCGAAGGAGAGCGGCGCGAGCGTCGCGCGCAGACCTTCGAGATTAGCAAGATCGAGTTGGGCGTGATTGAAGCTGGCGAGATTAAACTCGTCCCCGTATTCCCGGCAGAGCGCCGCTCCCAGTCGGCCGCCGGCGCCCAGCACCACGATCTTTGATTTTTTCTTCATCAGTTCCGGTGACGGCCTGGGCCGAAAGCTGATGAAACACGACTGCGCTACCGAGGCAAGGTGGAAAGCGCCCGCCGCACACCGCTTAGGGGGACGGAGGCGCGAAAGAGTCGACGATCTTGTGAAAATGAGGCTCATCACGCAGGGGCGTCCAGAGAGGGTTGAGCTGCAGTTGTCCGTAGCTCAGGTAGGAGGGCTGAGTTTGGACGCGCATGAGTTCCTCCAACGCCTTCGCTTTCTCGCCAGTCCATGCGTGGATGATGGCGAGATTCTGCAACAGGATCGGTCCCACGATCGCGTCTTTGCTCGTCGGGAGCAGTTCGACGGCTCGAGCTCCTTCTCGAATCGCATTCTCCTTATCTCCGAGGGCGGCATCGATCATCCCCAATGCCGAAAGACCTTCCGCGAAATTCGGCCGCTCCGTCGGGACCTGCGCCAAGATCGCACGAGCCGCCGTGAACGAAGCCCGCGCCGCGTCGGAATCATTCCGCATCCGTGCGATCAGACCCGCGACCCATTCCCTGGGAAAGGGGACGCCTTCTTCGTGCGCTCCAGTCGGATCCATGACGGACAAGGCCTGGCTCGCACCCGCCGGATCGCCCTCAGAAAAAGCGAGGACAAGCCATTCACTTGCAATCACTGAGCCGACCTGTGGATCTTTCGTGAGAGCATCGGCGATCGCCTGTTGCATCGGCTTCGGGTCGGCCCGCGCGTCCAGCTCGATTCCCGCGCGCTGCACCTGAAGCGCCGGATCACCCGGCAGCACCGCGAGCGCGCGGTCGAGCACCTGTCGCATCTCGGCATAGTTCCGCTGCATGTTCAGCGTATGCGCCAGTTGCTGGAGGAAAACCAGATTGCGGGGATCCAACTCGAGCGCCCGGTGCAGGCGCTCGGTCGAGCTGGCCCAGGCCCCTTCGCGGCGATCGATGTAGCCGGTGAGCGCGATCGGAAAGGGATCGTTAGGCAACTTTCGCTGCGCAATCCCGAGTTCCCGCCGCGCCTGATCGTAATCGCGATAGCCAAAATAATAATGGGCCGCGAGCGCGAGATGCGTCTCGCCAAAATTGGGGCGAAGGCGAACGGCGGCATCGACCGCAGACTGGGCCAAAGCGAGACGCTGCGGCGTGTGGTCGATGGAATAGAAATAAATCTGGTCGTGCGCATTGGCGAGTTGGCAGTAGGCGAGATAAAAAGAGGGATCGCTCTCCGTCGCCTTCTGGAAAAATTCCGCCGCCTGAAGAAGATCAGTGGTGCGGCTTGATTCAAAGGCGATCCGCGCGATCACGGCTTTTCCATGCAGGTAAAGGTCGTAAGCGGCGAGATCCGTCGTGGGCGGTTCTTCGATGACTGCCTTTTCCTCGGTGGTGAATTTTGCTTCCAATCGGCCGACGATTTTTTCGGCGATCTCAGTCTGGATGCTAAAGACGTCGGCGAGATCGCGGTCGTAGGTCTCCGACCAAAGTTGCGCCTCGCTCCGGGCATCGATGAGGGCGGCGCTCACCCGCACCTTCTTGTCCGCCCGCTGCACGCTTCCTTCGAGGAAGTAGCGAACTCCGAGGTCGCGTGCAACCTTCCGCAGATCGAGATGCGCAATGTCGCGATATTTCATCACCGAAGCGCGCCCGATCACTTTCAGAGACGCGACCTTCGAGAGAAGGGTCAGGATTTCCCCCTGCACGCCATCGGCGAAATAGGCGTTGGCCATCTCCGTGCTGAGGTTTTCAAAAGGCAGAACCGCGAGACTTTTATCCGGGAACACGTGCCGTCCTCGCAATCCCGAACGAAGGACAATGTAACCCGCCACTACTCCCACGAGGAGCAGAATGGCCGCGGCCGATAACCAGAGATATTTGCGGCGGTCGGTCCGCTGGCGCCGTTCGTTCGAAGAACCCTCGGCTTCCTCCAGTCGGCGCGGACGAGCGGGATTGCCAATCGAATCGCGGTGAAAGTTCACAAGGTGCAGCTTGAATCCATGCTTCACCAGGCATTCCCCAAGATCGTAGAGGTGCGGTCGCCAATGGCTGTACTCCACCAGATCATCGGCTAAGCGTTTCGACAAAAGGATGTGCCCGGCATCGCCACAATCGAGGACTCGCTGCGCGACGTTGACGCCCGCGCCGGCCACATTGGGTCGGTCGTTCACGTCTTCGATCTTGTTCACCGGCCCGCTGTGCGCTCCCATCCGGATCTGGATATGCGGATGATTTTTCAGCGCCTCGCTGATTTCGACGGCACATTGCACCGGCTCTTCCGGGCTGCGAAAAAAGAGCAGCACCATCCCGTCGCCGGTTGGGAGCCGGATCAGTCTTCCCTTCGTCTCCGCGGCGGAGGCACAACGGGTTTCGCGCACGATCCGTTTCAGCTCGTTGAGCAACTCGATCTGTTCGTTAACGAGCAGTTTCGAATAGCCAACCACATCGATCGATAGGATGTGCGCGATCTCGGGCTCTAAATTCTGCTCTTCCGGGACCATCGCGACGTAGCGCCTCCTATCCTTTGAAGCTGGCTCCATGCTCGCCACTCCCGCGCGTGTTGTCGAGCGAATTGGACCATCCAGGGCCAGGGCAATACCAGGCGGGCAAGGTCCCGCCTTTCCGGCGTGCCTCGCGATCGTTCAGAACCTCCGCCAGTTCTCCTTCCGCCGGCCCGAAGGCGGCGAGATTCAAAACGATCATGATGAGCGCAAAGAGATACATCCCCATCGTTAGGCCAATCGCTGCGTGCATGAGGCAAATCGCGCACAGCACAATCCGGCGCGACCAGCGCGGCCAGATGAGAAACGAATAGCTCGTCTCGAGCAGGCAGATTGATATTCCCAAAGCCGGAAGAAGCGGCGCGCAGGAAGCGACCAATCCAATAGGCAGAAGATCAAACGGGGGCATCGTCAGAGACCGCCAGATGTTAGTCCCGTCCCACCAGCCAGCCCCGAGGCATTTTGTCAATCCGCTGAAGAGGTAAATGAAGCAGAGATGGATCTGCAGGAGGCGTCGATGAAATCCGAGCCGATCTGGATTCGCCGCGCGGCGATGGGCGAGCAGTTGATCGAGCGACCATCGATCGGGCAGCGGCGCGATCATGAGATAAAAAAGCCCGATGGTAATGAAATTATCCGCGCCGTAGGAAAGAAATCCTCCGCTTTTCGCCGCCGCCAATTGGAGGAACCACGCGAGGATGGCCGCCGGTCGAGAAAAGAAACCGACCAGCAAAAAACAACCGGCGCCAAGGAGCAAAGCCCAGGCGAGCGAGAGGGCAAAGTTTTCGCTCAACCCAAAGTAACCACAGAATGTAACCAGCCAGCCAAGACGGGGAATGAGTGGACTCTGCGAGGAAGCGAGCGCCTCGAAAAGCTGACGGCTGATCAGGCCCCGACCCGTGCCGCCAAAAAGATAGTTCCAGTCACCCCGGAGCGGCCACGCGTAAGAGATAATCACCAGCCCGAGACCAATCCTCAGCAACGTCAACCACCGGCCGGAGTCGGCCGCGAAGAGAAACGCCATTACTCGCTGGCCGCTCTTCACGGAGTGGCGCCAGCCGCCTCAGGTCGTGGCAGGGCCAGACTGTAGATGTATTGACAGGTGAAGGTGTGTTCGGTTTTCCCTGCGCGATATTCCGCGGCGGTCGGCGAACTGATCGATCCAAAAAGAGCGCGGATCGAGACGATCTCCGGATGCCGCTTCCAAGTGGAGCGGGCAAGCAACCGGATCAACTCCTCTCGCCATTTTGCGTCATCTATTCGCGCGACCTGCTCGATCAGAGTCGTTAGGCGGAGGTGCGCGGCCGCGTCCGCGACGACCGGGCTTTGGTAATCGAAGTGCCCATCCCGATACTTACATTCGAAAATCAGAGCATGAGGCAGAGGAACATTCGGCGCAAAGTAGCCGTAGCCAGCTTCAATCCCGGCGCCGCTAATATAGCCGGCGACGATGGTTCGCCAGATCGGATCGGCACCCTTCCAATCGGCCAGGATAAGAGATGGCGCGCGATCGATCGACCGCCAGAGCGAATCCCAGCGCGCCGGTATGATCGTTAGGTTCCTCTCCAGGAGCCAGAGAGTTTCGTGCGTACAGACTAATCCAACGAGCGCGAACTGGACCGCGCAGAAAACGGAACAAATCCAGTGACGCGCAGAGGACATCGGACCAATCGCGCCGGACCGGCATCCCAACTATTATTGCTTGATCGCGTCCAAAAGCGCGTGAGCGTCGGCCAATCGGTTGAAGCCAACATGCTGCGTCACGTGCAGGCCGCTGGGATTCACCTGGCCATCTTCCGTGATGGTCGCATTCACTATCGTCGGGGTTGGCAGAACGTTTCCCGTATGGTCGCCGATCGGGTCGCCAGCCTGAGGCGGAGAAAAAGAGATGTTTCGATACCAGACGGCTCTTTTCAGAACTGCGATAAACGCAGGTTTGTCCGCCAACTCCGTCCTTGTGTCGAAGCGAATCACATACTTAGCATTTGGATCTGTATCTTTCCCCAGTTTGTCGCCCACGCATCCCGCCACGAGCAGGAGGCCACCAGTCACGACCAAAAACATGTTCTGAGTTTTCATGCGAGCAGTTTTCCGTCCGCGCCGCGAAAACTGTCAAGCCTATTTTCGAGCCTTCCTGCCGGGGAACGGCCGGACCCGATTTCGTTAGGCTTGACACTTGGCCCGGGAATAGCTGACGGTTCGTCTATCATGCGCGCGATCTGGAAGGGCAGCATCAACTTCGGCCTCGTCTACATTCCCGTCTCAGTTTATCCCGCGACCAAGGAAGAGAAGATCAGCTTTCGCCAACTGCGGGCCACTGACCTGAGCCCAATCCGTTACAAAAAAATCGCCGAGGCCGACCAGAAGGAAGTGCCGGCCGATCAAATCGTGAAGGGCTTCGAGTACGAGAAAGGAAAATGGATCACCCTGAACGAGGAAGATTTCGAGAAGGTGCAAATCGAATCCACCCATTCGGTCGAGATCACCGACTTCGTCGAACAATCCCAGATCAACCCAAAATTTTTCTACAAACCCTATTTCCTCGAGCCGCAAAAAGGAGGCGAAAAGGCTTACGCACTCCTGCACAAAGCGCTGACTGTTTCCGGTCGCCTCGGTGTCGCGAAAGTGGCGATCCAGAAGCGCGAATACCTCGCCGCGGTCAAACCGGACGGGCTTTTCCTCATCCTTGAGCTGATGCATTTCGCGAACGAAGTGCTGGAACCGTCTTCGCTCAACAGCGGCGCGGACCGCACCGTCTCGCCTCAGGAATTAAAAATGGCGACGGCCCTCATCGACGCCATGACGAGCGATTGGGATCCCTCCAAATACCAGGATCTGTATCAGGGCGCGCTCATGCAGTTGATCGAGGAGAAAGCGCAGAAGCGCACCCCAGCGCCCAAGCCGGCCGCGCCGCGTGTCCAGCCTAACGTGATCGACATGGTCGCGGTCCTGCAGCAAAGTCTGCAGCGTGCCGGTTTAAAAAAGAAGAGTTCGTCCGGCGCCCGCAACAACGCGGCGCGTTCGACTGCGTCCCTCGTGAAAAAGAAGCGGCGCTCCGTCGCGGCCTGATTCGACCCGCTCACCTTCCAAGTGCCGACGCGCTTCGTCGCGCGTAACGGGTCGTTACTGTCCTTCCCTTGTGGAGCAGTGGGCAGGCGATGGTTAGGGAAGCTAGCCAAAGAAAGGAACCGGCATGCTACTGACCAGCGCAGATCACCACAAGCTCTTCTTCTTCGCGAGGATCTTAGCCTAACGAAAGGCCAGAGCCTGACGACCGCCAACTTCCGCGAAGACGTGAACGCGCGCGGCGCGATCGACATGCGCGACACGCGACAGGTGAAAAAAATCTCGGACATCAACTCCTTTAACGATGGGCGGCGCCAGGCCCGGCGGTGAAATCGGCCGGCGGGGATTCTGTCGGGAACGTAATCGCGAAGTCATGATCCTGTGCAGCGCCCTGTTTCAAACTTCCGATTGGACTGCGGTTTTGCAGTCGTGGATTCCAC
>DASXDC010000285.1:0-5891 GCA_036490855.1 Chthoniobacterales bacterium | reverse complement strand
TGCATGCTCGTCTGATGGAACCCGCACTTCGCGAAACAGGCCATGGCCGCGACGAGAATCTGCCGGCGCCGTTCATCAGCTGCTCCATTTCGTTTCGTGGCCATGAGAAGCGGACGATGAATGAACGTTCATTCAAAGTCAATCGACGATCTTTTGCCGGAGCGAGGAGGAACGTCGCCGGGGCGGAAAGGGGAATGCCAGAGGGGAGAGTTGAACTCCCGACCAAGGGCTTATGAGTCCCCTGCTCTACCACTGAGCTACCCTGGCGCGCGAGCCGCTATAGTTGAATGGCAGGCGGGATGTGTCAACGAGGGGACGCTGTCTCGATCGCAACAGGAGGAGAATCCTTCGAGCTGCGACACCAAACGATCTCTCCATGCCGGGAGGTTCCTCTTTCTCCCCAGCGCTTCTTTTCCATCTGCGAGCGTCGAAGAGCGGCAATCTTTCGTTTTGCGAGGGCGCCTGAATGGGTTTCATATTGCACGATGAAGCGTTTGGCTTTGGTCGCCTCTCTCGTTGTCGGCAGTCTGCTCTTCCTTGACGGCTGCGCGAGTTCTGATGATGATCCGTTTCCCGTTCATCCCGCCGGCAGCTCCGGTTCCGAAGCAGCTCCCGTAGCAGGCGCCGCGACTCCGGCGCCAAGCGACCCGAGCGGCGGCTGGAAGTGGTAAATGGCGCGCGCCTCGACGGGCGCGAGCCGGCTGGTTCGTTAGGGCGTTCGGCCTTCCTCGACGTCGAAGAGCTGGCCCAGCGTCTGGATGTCGTCACGATCGGCCAGACCGGCGGCGGCTTTGCTTTTTTCCAGGTGCCCGGAGGCAAAATCGTTCCAGCCGAGTTTGGAGATGAAGCCGTTCCAGATCTCGACGTCGTTCTTGTAAAGGCGCCGGCCGGTCTTATAACACCACTCCAGAATCTCGGCGTCACTCCCGCCCGTGAGAACATGGTTGCGGAGTTTGTCGTATTCCACCTGGAGAAACTTGATCAATCGCCGATCGGCCCCGCGCCCCAGATTTTCGTGATATTCGGGATCGAGTTTGCCCGCTGCATGAAGACGAATTTTATCCAGCATCCGCGCGAAATACCGAAGGCCCTGCGTCTCATCCTGGGTGCTCTTGGGTTTCATGCCGGCAATCTGGAGGCGGCAGGCCCATCTCGCAAGCGGGTGGGGCCGTTGCCTCTGCGGGATGCGATCTTTAGATATTGAAATATGAAATTGACCTATTACGGACACGCCTGTTTTGCCGTTGAAGCCGGAGGGAAGCGGCTGCTATTCGATCCCTTCATCAAGCCGAATCCACTCGCGCAAGCAATTGACGTGGAAAAAGTCGAGGCGGATTTCATTCTTGTCTCGCACGGGCATGGCGATCACATCGCCGATCTGGTCGAGATCGCGCAACGGACCGGCGCGATGGTAATCGCGCCGTTCGAGGTCGCCTCATGGTTTGAAAAAAAAGGACTCGAGAAGATGCAGGGGATGAACCACGGCGGCGGAGCCGACCTGCCTTTCGGGCGCGTCAAATTAACCGCGGCGGTGCACAGCAGCTCGATGCCCGATGGCAGCTATGGCGGAAATCCCTGCGGCTTTCTCGTCGAGACGGCGGACGGGAATTTCTACTACGCGGGCGACACCGCGCTGACCTGGGAGATGAAATTAATCGCCGAACGCACGAAGCTGCGCTTCGCTGTCCTGCCGATCGGCGATCATTTCACGATGGGAATCGACGATGCGGTGCGCGCAGCCGGCTTCCTTGGAGTGACGAAAATCGTCGGCGTTCACTACGACACCTTCCCGCCAATCAAACTCGATCATTCCGCGGCCCGCAAAGTAGCGGAAGCGGACGGCAGGGAGCTGCTCCTCCCGGGAATCGGCGAAACGATCGATATTTAGAGTCTCAGCGTTTGCGCGCGAGATGCAGGCCGTCGGCCACCGGGAGGAGGACAGTCTCCACTCGCGGATCTTCCGCCAATTTGGCGTTGAGGCGATCGAGCGCGACTCCGTCGGGATCGGTCAACGGCGCCACCACGATGCGGCCGCCCCAGAGCATGTTGTCGAAGATGAAAAGGCCGTTCGATTTCATCCTCGGGAGGAGGAGCTCGAAATATTTGTCGTAGCCAGGTTTGTCGGCATCGATGAAGGCGAGATCGATCGGCCCGGACGCTTCCCAGGCAGCGAGCGATTCGCTGGCGTCGCCCAGTTGCAGATTGATCCGGTCGGTCACGCCATCTTTTTCCCAGTAGCGGCGGGCGATCGCCGTCCACTCGGGGTTGATGTCGAAACAAAAGAGCCGTCCGTGGTGCGCCAGCCCGCGCGCGATGCAGATGGAGCTATAGCCGGTGAAGGTGCCCACTTCGACGGCGCGGTGGACGCCGAGAAGCTTGGTCAGCACGGTGAGAAAATCGCCCTGCTCACGGCTGATCAGCATCCGGGCGATTTCGCCTAACGATTCGGTCTCGTGCCGCAGCTCGTCGAGGACAGGGTCGACCGCGCCGCTGCGATGACAGACGACGTAATCGTAAAGCGCTTCGGTCATCTCGACGTATTTCGCCGGAGGAGTGGCCGAGGATTGTGCGGCCGTCATTTACGTAAGACTGCCCGTACCACCCGCGTCACCTCGGCGAGGGCCGCTTCCTGCTCTTGGGGCACATGTTTGGAACTAATGGTATAGAGCGCGAGCAGGATGGGCGCTTTCCCCGGCGGACGAAGGATCGCGATGTCGTCCAGCGCGCCGTCGCGGCTCCGCCCGGTTTTGTCGCCTACCTTCCAGTCGTTAGGCACTCCCGCGCGGATCAGCGACTGGCCGGTCCTGTTCTGCGTCAGCCAGGCATTTAAGCGAACGCGCGAGGTGGCGGAAAGGGCGTCGCCCA
The DNA here is from genome assembly GCA_036490855.1 of Chthoniobacterales bacterium. Classification (GTDB taxonomy): domain Bacteria; phylum Verrucomicrobiota; class Verrucomicrobiia; order Chthoniobacterales; family UBA10450; genus Palsa-1392. The sequence continues at coordinate 3,026 of DASXDC010000285.1, read as the reverse complement.
AGAGCAGAGCGCGCAGATTTCCCAGCATCGCCGCCGGCGTGGTCGTGTCCCGTTCCTCGCCGGGAGCGAGCTTGTTCAATTCCGGCTCCATGCGGTCGAGGCGCGTTTTTTTGTCGCCGAGCGTGCGGGCATAAAGAGTCAATCCTCCCGGACCACCGATTGCTTTCAGAAGGAGATTGCCGGCGGTGTTGTCGCTCACCGTTAGCGCTGCATCGCAGAGCGCGCCTAACGTCATACCGCCTTCCGCGACATGTTTCCGCGTGACCGGAGCGTATTCAAGAAGGTCCGCCTTCCCATAACAAACGAACCGGTCGAGATTTTCCTGCTCCCGATCGACTCGGTCCAAAATCGCCGCCGCTGCCAGAAACTTAAAGGTACTGCAGAGCGCGAAGCGTTCGTCGCTCCGATGCGTGAGACGCTGACCGCTCGCGGTGTCGACGGCGGCCAGCCCAATCCGGCCGCCTATCCGCGTTTCGATGGCGGCGATCTGTTTCTCGGCCGTTCGTTCTTCCGCACCTGTCCTCGGCGCTCCGAAAGCGATCAGGCCGAGAAGCAGAGCCAGCAAACGCATCGTGCTTTCAGGCGGGCATGAACTCCGGCAGGCCGATCATGAGCTCTTCCTCTTTCGTTTCCTCCGAGGTTTGGAGTGGGGCAAAACGATCCGCGCGAAATCCCCGCTCAATCTCGTTCGCATTGAGCGGGGATTTGATCTCGATCAGGTAGACCGCGATCTCGCCTTCGTCACCCGTTAGGCCGACGCCCGGAACGATGTCGCGAATCGTGTAAGTCGATCCCTCCCGTGGCAGCTCGTCGTAAAACTTCTCTATCCCGAGCGGGAAGCGAGCGTCCACACATACGACTTTCTGATTCGGCAGAAACATCGGCTCTTATCCTATCACGAATCGCGATCTTTAACTACCACCCGCCGGGTTGCGATTCGGGAAGGGCGGAATCGGCGGAAGCGTATAACCCTTCTCCTTCATCTCCGATTGTACTTCCTCGATGGCGCGGTCGAGTTGCTGGTCTTGGCCCTTGAACTCCTTTGCCGGATCGTTATCAACCACGATGTCGGGATCAACCCCGTGGCTTTCGATGACCCAGCCTTTCCCCTCTTTCGAGTAAGGTGCGAACTCCGGTTTAAAGAGCTGGCCACCGTCTATCAAGGGCAGCGGGTTACGGATGCCGATCACGCCGCCCCACGTGCGTTTACCGATGAGTTTGCCCAGTCCGAGCGTCTTGAAGCGGTATGGAAAGATATCGCCGTCCGAGGCTGAGAACTCATTGATTAATGTCACCATCGGACCAAGGAAGGTCTGCGGCGGATTGGGTTGCGGAGTGCCGTTGCGCGACATCTCCACCATCACGAGGGCGCGGCGGAGGCGTTCAATCACGAGCGGTGAGACAAAGCCGCCGCCATTTCCGCGCACGTCCACAATGAGTCCCTTCTTGCGAATCTGCGGGAAGTAACGCTTCGTAAATTCGTTCAACCCCGGTTGGCCCATGTCCGGGATGTGGACATAGCCGACCTCGCCATTCGTCTTTTTGCTCACGTAATCGATATTGTGCTGCACCCAGTCGAGATAGTAGAGCGGGGATTCATCTGCCGTCGGGACGACGGTGACATCACGCGCGCCGCTGTCGCCCGGCTGTGAATTGACCCGCAGAATGACCTGCTTCTCTGCGGTGCCGATAAGCGCGTCGTAGATATTCGGCAGACTCGAGACAGGAATTCCATTTACCGCCAGGATGTAGTCGCCCGGCTTGAGGTTAAGTCCGATTGCAGTCAGCGGAGAGCGATTCTCTTTGTCCCAATTCTCGCCTGGAAGGATGCGATCGATGCGGTAAGCCTTGCTCGCCGGATCGCGCGAGAGTTCCGCGCCGAGAAGGCCGAGCTTGATCCGAGGCGTTTCCGGCCGTTCGCCGCCCGCGACATAGGAATGGCCGTTATTTAACTCGCCGATGAGCTCACCGATGAGATAGGTGAGATCGTTGCGGTGGTTGACGTAAGGGAGAAGGGCAGCATACTTGTCCCGCATCGCCTTCCAGTCGACACCATTCATGGTCGGCGAAAAGAAGAAGTCTCGCATCTGGCGCCACGCTTCGAAGTAGATCTGCTTCCACTCCGCGTGACGATCGGCTATCACGTCGAGACCTTTCAATTCAAGCTTGTGGTCTTTCGTCTCAAGTTTGTCTTTCGGCAGGTCGATGATTGAATAATTCTTATCGATCTTGACCAACATCTTCTTGCCATCAAAGCTGATCTGGTAAGCGTTGACGTCACCAAGCACGGTCTCCTTTCGATCGTCCAGGCTGTAGGAACAGAGGTGCCACTTCTCCTGGCCGGGACCTTCCTCTTCATTCTCGCCCGATTGATCGCCGACCGTCCGGCGCAGATAAAAGATGCGGCCATCAACCAGGCGGAGATCCTGATAATTACCCGGAGTAATCTCGAGACCGATAATCCGGTTCTGGATTCCGTCCGTATCGACCTTCACCGTGACCGGCTTCTTCGATTTCTCGTCTTTCTTATCCTTCTTCTCGGCGGCCTTGTCTTTGTCCTTCTTCTCCGCTTTGCCGACCTCATCGCTCTTCGGTCCGAGTGGCGATTCGGTTTCCTTCGAGAGCGCCACGAGATAGACCCGCTGCATGTCGACATAGATGTTTTCAAACTCCTCCTCGCTGAAGGTTGGTTTGAAGTCGCGTGCGGACGACAGCATGAGATATTTCCCGTCGTCGCTGAAAGAGACGCGTCCGGAGGAATACCAGGCGTCCGTTACCGGCGCGGTCTTCTTGTTTGCGAGCGAATAGAGATAAACCCGCGACTGGTCGTTCTCTTCCGGTTGACCCCAGGCAATCCATTGGCTGTCCGGCGACCAATTATAGGATTCGATCTCTCCGGTCTTATCCTGCGCGATTTCAGTCAACGCCTTGCTCGCGACGTCGACATAGCGCAGACGCTGCAGGCGATCGCTCCAGAGGAGCTTCTTGCTATCGGGCGACCAAATCGGCTCGTAGTAATAGGTATC
>DASXDC010000284.1:0-1861 GCA_036490855.1 Chthoniobacterales bacterium | reverse complement strand
GCTTCCTGCCGGCGCCGAACGTCGCCGCCACCCTCATCGAAGAGGACAATGGGCAGTCGTTAGGCAAAGCCGGCGAGCATTTCATGTGGCACCCGTGGCTCTACCATTACGGCGACAACTGGCGCGTCCCGCACGGCGGCAATTACCGCATCATCGCGCACTTTGATCCGCCGAACTATCGCCGCTACGGACGCACCGCGGGCCGGCGTTTCACCCGCGCGGTCGATCTCGCGTTCGATCACATCCATATCAAGACCGGAGAAAAATGAAGCGCTCACTCCTATTTCTAATCTTGCTCCTCCTCCCTCTTTCGATCGCAAGGGCCCAGACTAACGAATCGGTCGGCGATCCGGAATCCTTCTACCGCGTTTACCAATACGACACGCCGCTCACCGGCTGGCTCGAGCTGAACCTCTGGAACACTTACATCCCGCAGAGCGATCTGAGCTACGATCACTTCGGCGAGGAACATGATCGCACCGGGCTGCTCGCGACTTCGCTTGAAGCCGAGTACGGCCTAACGGATCACTTGTCCGTCGCCGGCTACGTCGATTTCGAGGATCCGCACGGCGGTGATTTTGAGTTCACCCGCGGCCGGGTGGAGGCGCGCTATCGTTTCGCGCAACGCTACGATTGGCCGGTCAACCTCGGGCTTTATGCCGAATATTATTTCCCGCGCCACGATTTTTCCGATTCACAGGAGCTCGAGACGCGGATCATCGCGGACAAAGATTTCAACGACTACCGCGTCGCGCTCAACGCCATCTTCAGCAAGGACACGACCGGGAGCGAATCGAGCAGCGAGGTGCGCGGGAGCCTCGCGGCGGGCGTCTATTGGCGGCGTTATCTCAACGTCCAGCCGGGGCTTGAGTATTACGCCGACTTCGGCGAGTTGGGCAAAATCCCGCGGCTCGACGACCAGCATCACACCATCTTCGCGACGGTCGATTGGCGCTGGTCGAAGAACTGGGTCTGGCACTTCGGCGTAGGCAAAGGCCTAACGAACGCGAGCGACGATTGGGTGGTGAAATCGATCCTGACCTACGAGTTCAACGTCATCCGCCCGACCGAGCTTTTCCCGCGGCACGAATTCGTGCGGTAGTTGTCGCCGGTCGTTGGCCGCAGGCGGGAGAATCTCGGCGAAAGCGCTGCCACGAATTCAATATCCCGGGCGCGAATTCTGCAGCGCGCGAAAGAGACGCAATTCTGCCACGTTGAATCTTCCACCGAGATCGTCGCCAATGCCGGTGAGATTGCGCGCGCCGGAGCGGGCGAAGGCCGCTGCGATTTCTTCCGCCTGCGCGGCGGTGAAAAATTGCGCGCTGATCAGGCCCGCGCCCGCTTCAATCGCTCGCGTGAGGTGGTCCCTGATCGTGCCGCAGACAAATCCGCGCGCCCGGGCGATCTGCTCGATCGATTCGCCCGCTTGAAAACGACGGAGCGTCTCGGCCTCGCTCTCATTCAATTGGCGGCGTGGGGCGGCGGAGACGGGCGCGGGCGCGAAATTCTGCCGCGGATGGTCCTGCAAAAATTCAGCGATCGCAGCGAGAAATGGCTCCGCAAAATCCTTCAGCTTCTGTTCGCCCACGCCCGGAATGCGGCCGAACGCGGCCGGCGTGGTCGGGTAAGCGCGCGCCATTTCGCGCAGCGCGACATCGGAAAAAATGACGTAGGCCGGGACGTTGCGGGCATCGGCCAACTCGCGACGCACCGCGCGCAATTTTTCGAAAAGCGCTTCGTCGCACTCGATCGCGCCGGCACGTTGTTTCCCTTTCGCCTCCGGCTTTTCGGCTTGTTTCGTTAGGGTGATTGGGGCGCGCGTGCGCAGCGCCTCGCGGCCGGCCGGCGTCACCTGCACGGT
>DASXDC010000283.1:0-4370 GCA_036490855.1 Chthoniobacterales bacterium | reverse complement strand
GCCCGGGATCGGGAGCGAGGCGCTCGCTGATCGTCGCGCGTTCCGCATGCCTAACGAGAAAGATAATCGGCGGCTGCCCGAGCGCGCAATGAGGCGGTGCGAATGCGCTGAGGAGAAGCGCGAACAAAAAACTCGTCGGCCACCGGGCCGCTGAGAAGTAGATTTTCATCGGTTCGTCTCCTTGTCCGTCTTTTGCTCCTTTCGTTTCGCGACCGCATTGCGGAGAAGGTACTCGAGTTGGCCGTTGATGCCCACAGATCATCGGCCGCCCGCTTTTCCAGATCCTTCCATAGATCGGGAGGGAGGCGGAGCAGGAATGGTTTGCGTGCGCCGCCCGCATCCGATTCAAGTCTAAAGCGTGCCGGTTTTCACGAGCGGCGACACTTCGCTCTCGCTGCAGAGCTGCGCGAGTCAAAGCGATTGGCTCAGAAGAATCCGCTCCGGTCCACCGCGACGTGATAGCGCCCCGAAAAGAATAAAAACGCGGGCCTCGTTAGGCTGAAGCGTGAACTGGCCGCAGAGCAGGATAATGGCGAGGGTCTGGCACGCGATTGCGATCCCGATCAGCCAGGGCGGTTGCAGATTGCGCGCGCTGAGAACCAGCTCGTGCAGGAGGAGCGCGCTGCCGCCGAAGAGCAGGGCGGGATTGACGAGCAACATGAGCCAACCGCTGATTGCCCGGCGATCGATTTCGCGGCTGTTGGTGTCAGAGACAGAGAGAGGGTTCGTTCATCGTCGAGTGACGAGATATTGTAGTGATATCAGCAGGATATTTAAATCGTCGGGGAATTCCGAACCCAGGAAATAAATTAGTTTGCTTGAAGAGCCACATGAAACCCATCTCTGGACTACATCACATCACCGCAATCTCCGGTCCCGCGCAGGAGAATCTCGATTTCTACGCTGGCGTGCTTGGCCTCCGGCTGGTGAAGAAGAGTGTCAACCAAGACGACCCCGGCACTTACCATCTCTTCTACGCCGACGCCGAAGGACATCCCGGAACGGATATCACCTTTTTCCCCTGGGCTGATCTGGCACCGAGTCGCGATGGTTACGGCTTGAGCACGGAGGTCTCCCTCGCCGTGCCGCCCGGCAGTCTTAATTTCTGGAGTGCCCGCCTCGCGCACTATGGAGTGAAGCGATTCGAGACGGAGACGCGGTTCGATCAGCAGGTGCTGCCGCTGGCAGACCCACACGGCTTGCAGATTGGGTTGGTGGAAAGCGCGAGCTCATTAGACGGAGCCTTTGCGCCCTGGGAGGGAGGTCCTATTCCGGTGCAGCATCAGATTCGCGGTCTCGAGAGCGCCCGGCTGGTGGAGCGGGATCTGACCGAAACGGTTTTGTTTCTCAGCAGCTCCCTGGGATTCCGAGAAATTGGGGCCGAGGGAAGCTGGAGACGCTACGGTCTTGGTGAAGGAAAATCCGGACAGTATCTTGATCTGCGCGCGGCACCCGAGGCGCGTCGCGGCGCCTGGGGTACCGGAAGCATCCATCACCTCGCTTGGCGAATGGTCGACGAGCAGCACCAGCTCGAAACGCGCGAATCCGTTCTCCGTGGAGGTGCGCAGCCGACGCCGGTGATCGATCGCTTCTGGTTTAAGTCCGTCTACTTCCGCGAGCCCGGCGGGGTACTCTTCGAGTTGGCGACGGATGGTCCCGGCTTTCACGTTGACGAAACAATGGATTCGTTAGGCGAAGCGCTCGTCCTGCCGCCGTGGCTCGAGCCGGAGCGGCCCACGATTGAGTCCGCTTTGCCGAAACTCACCATGCCGGATTACCCCTAACGACCGCTGCTGCGAAATGCCCTCAGCTGAAAATTCGCTCCCGGAGTAAGAGCGATTCCTGGTTGGACGCCGCGCGCGAGGCGTTGAAGGTTGGCCACGCCTCATGCTCACGGAAACCGATCGTCACACCGCCATCCGTGCGGCCCGTCCCGCGGATAGCCTCTTCGCCGAAAAAGACTGGCTGCTTTCACCCGAGCCCTTTGCGATCGATGAGAAGGTCCAGACCGAGATCGAGCGGCTGGGCCATCAGCTCTTCGTTTTTCAGCGCGCCTGCAATCAGCTTTACCAGCAGAGCGCCAAAGGAAAACAGCCGGCCTGGGTCGCACATTATCTCGACCTGGGGAAACCGACTGAGCTGATCGAATTTTCGCGCCGGAAGGAGTTCCGCGAGGCGCTGCCGCGCATCATCAGGCCCGATCTCATCTTGACCGATGAAGGCTGGACGATTGCCGAGATCGATTCAGTGCCCGGTGGGATAGGATTAACGGCCTGGCTGAATCAAACCTACGCCGGTCTCGGCTCGGAGGTGATCGGCGGAGCGGATGGGATGCTCGAGGGATTCGCGACCGTTCTGCCGGGAGGCGGCGATATCGTCGTCTCAGAGGAATCGGCCACTTATCGTCCGGAGATGGAATGGCTCGTTAGGCAATTACGGAGGCGCTTTCCGGAATGTTCATGGGAGGTGGCCTCGGCGGAAGGTTATCGACCGCAAGCCGGGCGCGATGTTTATCGTTTTTTCGAGCTTTTCGATCTTCCCAATCTTCCCGGCATCGCTGCATTAATGGAAGCAGCGGGTCGCGACGAACTGAAGGTCACGCCGCCGTTCAAGCCGTTTCTCGAGGAGAAAATGTGGTTCGCCCTGTTCTGGCTCCAACCATTGCGCGACTTCTGGCGTCGCGAACTGGGCGACAAATATTTCCGAATCCTCCAGCGCTTTATTCCCTACACCTGGATTCTGGATCCAACGCCGCTGCCGCAGCACGCCGTCATTCCACGGCTTGAGATTCACGATTGGCGCGAAGCAGAGCAGTTCAGCCAAAAGGATCGTGATCTTCTCTTGAAGGTGAGCGGATTTTCACCATTAGGCTGGGGAAGTCGGGGCGTGGCGCTGGGGGCTGATTTGCCACACGCGGAATGGCAGCAGAGAATTGAGGACGCACTCGTCAGGTTCGAGGAGCGGCCGACGATCATGCAGCGTTTCCACAAGGGCCGGCTCTTCGATCATCCCTATTGGGGCGCTGAGACCGACGAACTGAAAATGATGCGCGGGCGGGTGCGCCTTTGTCCCTATTATTTTGTCGAAGCGGAGAAGGTGACCCTGCGCGGCGCGCTCGCGACGATTTGTCCGGCCGACAAAAAACTGCTTCACGGCATGCGCGACGCGATTTTGGTTCCGAGCCGTTTCGCTCCTGCCTGACGAACGCACTTACAGCCGCAGCCCGCGCGGAATCAGGAAGCGGTCGAGCAGATCGAATAGTCCCTGCACGAGGAGCGCGAGCAGGGCCGCCGGGATTGCGCCTTCGAGAATCGTCACGTTGTCGTTCAAATTCAGTCCGCTCAGGATTGGCTCTCCCAGGCCGCCGGCGCCGATCAGCGCCGCCAGCGTCGCGGTTCCGATGTTGATCACGGCGCTGGTTTTGATGCCGGCCAAAATCGTGCGGGAAGCGAGCGGCAGGTAAATTTTGCGCAGTCGGGCGGCGGGTTCGAGCCCGAGGGCGGTCGCCGAGTCGCGCAGAGCTGGCGGAATATCCTGGAGGCCGGTGGCAGTGTTCCGGACGATCGGCAGCAGGCCGTAAAGAAAGAGCGCGACGATCGCGGTCGTGGCGCTGATGCCTAGAAATGGCACCGGCACGAGGAGAGCGAGGAGCGCGAGCGAAGGAATGGTTTGAATCATTCCGACGATCGCGAGGATGCTCTGTCCGAGCGCGCCGCCGCGGCTGGCCGCAATGCCTAACGGGAGGCCGAGCAGGATCGAGAAGAAGAGAGAAATTCCCGCAAGCTCGAGGTGACGGGCGATCCAATGCGCCAAGCGCGGCGCGAACTGGCGCTGCGGCGCGACGTCGTTAGGCGCGGCCGGACGAAAAAAGAGTGAGGCGGCGTAAGCGTAGTTCTTTGTCCGTTCGGCGGCAGCGTTGAGCGCGATCATCTGGGGCTCGTCGATCTTCTTGAGGTGATTCAAGGCTTCGATTGCACGCGGAACGAGATCCAAGCGATAAAGGAAAACCGCCTTGTATTCCGGGAAGAAGTGCCGGTCATCGCGCAGGACTGCGAGATCGTTCTCCTGAATTTTCGCATCGGTAGAGTAAGCATCCTTGAGATCGATCGAGCCGTTGGTGAGCGCGGCATAGCCGAGGGCATGGTCAATTCCGCGAACGTTAGGCATCGTTAGGCCATAGGCGGCTGTCAGGGGGCGCCAGCCGTCCTCTCGGTCGAGAAATTCATGGGTCAGCCCGGCTTTCAGCTCCGGATGTTGGCGCAGATCGCTGATCGTCTGGATGCCAAAGCGTTTCGCTTCGGAACGGCGCATAACGAGCGCATAGGTGTTGTTGAAGCCAAGCTCACGCGAGAGGCCGACGCCGAATTTCT
>DASXDC010000282.1:0-11832 GCA_036490855.1 Chthoniobacterales bacterium | reverse complement strand
ATTGATCCCGCTCAAGCTGCATGCGTTTCATGCGGGCGTGAACATCACGCTCGGGCTGCCTTTCCCGCGCACCAGTCCCGATCACGGCACAGCCTTTGAAATAGCGGGCCGGGGGATTGCGCGGGCGGATAGCATGGTTGCCGCCCTTCGTCTGGCGGTCGAACTGGCGACAACATCGCCGCGATGAATCCGCGCATCTCGCCGCTTCACCTCGCGTTGCTTTTCGCAGTCGCGATCATCTTTGCCTGGTCGGGCTGGAATCCCTACGACCGGTTCACCTGGTGGCTGGAAGTGACGCCCGGAATTATCGGCGCGGCCGTTCTCATTTACACCTACTCGCGTTTTCGTTTCACGACGCTGGTTTACACCCTGATCATGCTTCACATCATGCTCCTCTGCGTCGGCGGGCACTATACCTATGCGCGGGTCCCGCTCTTCACCTGGATCGAGCCGTTCTTCGGCTGGCATCGCAATCACTTCGATCGGCTCGGGCACTTCTTCCAGGGTTTCGTGCCGGCGCTGATTGCGCGCGAGCTTTTCGTTAGGCTGCGCGTCGTCTCCTCGGGCGACTGGCGTTTTTTTATCATCATTCTGATCTGCGTCGGGATCAGCGGACTCTACGAGTTGGTGGAGTGGGCGACGGCGCTTGCCGCCGGCGCCGCTTCCGACGCTTTTCTCGGCACACAGGGCGATGTCTGGGACACGCAGGAGGATATGTTTATGGCGCTGATCGGTTCGATTTGCGCGCTCTTCTTCATGAGCCGCTGGCAGAATCGCCAGATGCGCCACCTGCCGAGCCGCTGGTGAAGGAGGAAGATGCAGTCGCAAAAGTATCTGACCGTCTTTAATCTCGGGATCCAGAACACGTTCGTCTATCGCTGGAATTATCTCCTCCGCGCGCTCTTCGGGATCATCCCGCTCGTCGGGACGATTTTCCTCTGGCGCGCCATCTTCAAAGAGAGCGGCGGCGGCATGCGCGGCTACGACTACGGGTCGATGATCTACTATTATTTGCTCACCATCCTCGTCAGCAATCTCGTCACGCCGACGGAGGATGAATGGCAGATCGCGGCCGATATTCGGGAGGGGCTGATCAATTCCTTCCTCACCAAGCCGGTGAATTATCTCGGCTATCGTTTCAGCATCTTCCTCAGCGGACGGCTGGTTTACACCGCGGTCACCATCCTGCCGATCGCGATTATTTTTTTTTATTTCCGCCGCTTCATCGTCCTGCCTAACGACATCGTGACCTGGGTGGCAGCGTTTGGCTCGATGTTGATGTCTGCCTTCATTCAGTTTTTTCTGACCTACGCGCTTTCCATGATGGCCTTCTGGATTCTCGAGATTTCGACCATCGTTTTCATCGTCTACAGCTTCGAATATTTTCTCGGCGGCCAGATGTTTCCACTCGATATCATGCCGCCGGCAGTCCAGGCGGTCATGAAATGGCTGCCGTTTTATTACGAGCTGTTTTGTCCGATCGCGATCTTTCAGGGCCGGTTGCGGGGTCCGGAAATGTGGAGCGCGCTCGCAATTCAGGCGGGCTGGATGCTGGCGATGTGGGCGGGGGCAAACCTGATGTGGAAACGCGGGCTCGGGCATTACCAGGCGGTCGGCGGATAAAGCTTTTCACCAGGACATTTTTGCGTTGCGCTCCGCCGCGTCGCTTCCCAGATTCGCGGCACGGTGGATTTAAAACGTTATCTGAGCGCGAGCCAATGCGAGGTCGACCGCGGGCTCGATTGCTTCCTGCCGAAAGCGACGAGCAAGCCGGCGACGATCCACAAGGCGATGCGCTACTCGCTCTTCGCCGGCGGCAAACGGCTGCGGCCGATTCTTTGCCTGGCGACCGCGGAAGCCTGCGCTGGCCTAACGAAAAGTGCGCTCCCTCTCGCCTGCGCGGTCGAATGCATTCACACCTACTCGCTCATCCACGACGATCTCCCGAGCATGGACAACGACGATTTCCGCCGCGGCCGGCCGACCTGTCACAAGGTTTTCGGCGACGGCATCGCAGTCCTGGCCGGTGACGCGCTGCTCACGATCGCCTTCGAGATTGCTGCGGCGGCCCAGACCTGGCCGCGTTACGACCTGCGCGCGATCATGCGCGAGATTGCGGTGGCAGCGGGAAGCCGCCGGCTCATCGCCGGACAGGTCGCCGACCTGGAAGGCGAGGGGAAAGCGACGACTCGCGCTCAACTGCGTTACATTCACGAGAACAAAACCGCTGCGCTCCTGACCGCGTCTATCCGGCTCGGCGCGATGAGCGCGAATGCCACCCCGACGCAATTGCGCGCGGTGAGCGATTTCGGTGACGCGCTCGGCCTCGCCTTTCAGGTGATCGACGACATCCTCGACGTCACGCAGACGAGCGAGAAGCTGGGGAAGAGCGCGGGAAAAGATGCGGTCGCGCAGAAGGCGACCTATCCATCAGTCCTCGGTCTCGAGAAATCACGCGCGGAAGCAGGCCGGCTAACGAGACGGGCGCACGGCGCGCTGGAGCCGTTAGGCAAGAAGGCGGAAATGCTGCACGCGCTCGCAAATCACCTTCTCGAACGGGAGTACTAAGCTCGCGCGAAGAACTCTGCTCGCCTGTCGGACCAGCTGGCTAGGCGAGGGCGAGGTTGGGATCGATCTCGGTCGTTAGGGGAGTTGACTCTCCGGTTTCCAATCGAAGGAGCGCGGCGAAAGCGATCATGGCCGCATTGTCGGTGCAAAGCCCGGGGGCGGCGCAACGCAATTGCAGCCCGGCCGCCGCGCAGCCTAACGACATTTGCTCCCGCAGCGCGCGGTTTCGGCTCACGCCTCCGCTTATCGTTACGAGGTCGCGGCGGGCGGAGCGGGCGGCCACGATCGTCTTCGTCACCAGCACGTCCACGACCGCGTGCTGGAAGGAAGCGCAGAGGTCCGATTGGTCGTTAGGCGTGGTTTTTGGCAGAAGGTAGCGCACCGCGGTTTTCAGACCGCTAAAACTGAAGTTGGCATTGCCGGAGTGGAGCATACTGCGCGGCAAATCGAAGCGCGCCGGGTCACCGCCTTGCGCGCAGCGCTCGATCTCCGGCCCTCCTGGATAGGCGAGGCCGAGCATCTTCGCCACCTTGTCGAATGCTTCCCCGGCCGCATCGTCGACCGTGCGTCCGATGAGCCGATAATCGCCGACGGCTCTTACCTCTACGAGAAGGGTATGGCCGCCGCTCACGATGAGAGAGACGTTTGGTTCAACTCCGTTTTTAGTCTGGAAAAATGGCGAAAGCAGATGGCCTTCGAGATGATTAATGGCGAGATACGGTTTCGCGAAACCAAGCGCCAAACCCTTCGCAAGGGAGGCGCCGATCATGAGCGAGCTGGCGAGGCCGGGTCCGCCGGTGGCGGCAAAGGCCGCAACCTCGCCTAACGAGATCCCAGCGTGGGCGACTGCGCGCTGAAGCAACCGCGGAAGATGCTGGAGATGATGGCGCGACGCGACCTCGGGGACAACGCCACCGTAAGGCTGGTGGGCGGCGATCTGTGAAGCGACTTCGCTCGCGAGCAACTTGCGACCACGGAGGAGGGCGACCGCGGTTTCGTCGCAGGAAGTCTCGATCGCGAGGAGTAACGGGGTGATGCCGCCCATTACTCCATCACTCCACTACTTCTTAACCGGCGCACCTCTAGGGGCGGTCTGTTGCGCGTAGATCATGACACCTTTGAGTGCGTCGATCCCGCGCATCAACTGCACGTCTTTCGCTTTGATCGTGGCGGTGACGTCCGCGGACGGGAGGTTGTCGTTGTTGCGCAAGGTCGCGACGGCTCGGTCCTGTTCCGGTGTCAACGGGACGAGAATGTTGGGGACGACTCCGTTGCCTTGGATGATCGTTTTGCTCGGCGTGTAATATTTCGCAGTCGTAAAGCGCAGGGCCGATCCATCCGGCATCTGCATCACGTTTTGGACCGAGCCTTTGCCGAAAGTCGTCTCGCCGACCACGATCGCACGATGCAAATCCTTAAGTGCACCGGCGACGATCTCCGAGCCACTCGCGCTGCCTTCGTTGACCAAAACGACGAGCGGGAAACGCGACCGTTCCTTCACGCTGCCGGGCGTCGAGTAGTCGTGCTTCTGCGAACTGGCGCGGCCCTGGGTGGAGACGACTTTGGTGTTCGGCGGGAGGAATTGGCCGAGGACGTCGACTGCGCTGTTGAGCAGGCCGCCGGGATTGTTGCGGAGGTCGAGAACGAGCGCCTGCATTCCCTGCTTCTGCAAACCATCGAGCGTGTGTGCGAACTCCTCCGCGGTCGGCTCGTTAAATTGCACGATCCGCACGTAGCCGACCTTGAATGGCCCGGTCAGTTCCGGAGCAAGAAGGCGCGCGCCTTTCACGCTCTCGACTTTGATTTCCTTCCGCTCCAGCGCGTAATCTTTGATCTCCTTCGTCGAAGGCCGCAGAATCGTTAGGGTAATTTTTTGCCCGGGCTCGCCGCGCAGAACATCGATCGCTTCCTGCAGGCCGAGCTTCTCAGTCGAGGAGCCGTTGATTTTCAAAATCTGATCGCCAGCCAGAATCCCAGCCTTGGCGGCCGGAGTATCTTCCATCGGGGTAACGACGGTGAGGAGCCCATCCTTCACCGCCACCTCGACGCCGAGGCCGTTGAAGCGGCTCCGGGTGTCGTCCTGCATGTCCTTAAAATCGTCCGGATCCATGAAGGAGCTGTGCGGATCGAGCGAAGAGAGCATCCCGCGCATCGCCGCATAGATGAGGTCGTGATAACTGACTTTGTTTCCGTCGACGTAATCCTGCCGGATCAGCTCGACTGCTTTCGCGAAAGTGGCGATCTCGGAATAACCCGAATCATCAGCCGTGCCAGGCGTGGCCGGCTCAGCGTCGGCGGCCCACAGCGGTCCGCTGGCGAGGCCAAATCCCACGGCGGCGAGCAAAATGACGATTGGAAACGACAGGCGACGCTTCATAATTATCAGGCTAGGACGTAAGCGGATCGACTGTCGTTCATTCTCCGGATTTTGCGAATTGGCCGGCATGACAAGCCAGATTTTCCCCATAAGCTCCCCAGATGAAATCGATCGCGGGGCTGCTTCTCGTTCTCGCCTTCTCGTTAGGCGGAATTCTTCTTCGCTCCGCGCCGGGCGCCGAAGCTCCTGCGCCCGATGCCAGTTTCGAGAAGCTCGCGCTCGATTTCGTTGCCGGTTATCTCGCCGCCCGGCCGATCCAGGGCGTCGCGCTCGGATTCCACCAGTACGACGGGAAGATCACGGATTATAGCCGGCTCGCGATCGACGCCGAAGTAGAGCGGCTGACGCGTTTTCAGGATCAGTTTAAAAAGCTCGATCCGAGCAAACTGAGCAAGCAGAGCAACATCGACCGCCGCATCCTGCTCGCAGCCATCGCAGGCGAACTTTTTCAGATCCAAGACATGGGAATTTTCGACCGCAATCCGATGACTTATGCGCGCGCGATCGACGTCAACATCTACATCAAGCGCGACTTCAAGCCGCTCGAAGACCGGGTGCGCGACATCATCACGATCGAGGATCAGGCGGCTAACGTCATGACGGCCGCGAAGACGAATCTCGCTCCGATTTTGCCGAAGCCTTACGTCGAGCTCGGCATCCAGATCGCAAACGGCTCGGCTGATTTCCTCGAGAAGGAACTGGTCGCGGCCGTGAAGGAGATGAAGGACGAGCTGCTCATGCCGGCTTTCGATGACGCCAATCGCAAAGCCGTCGCGGCGCTGCGCGACTACGCGGGCTGGTTGCAGAAAGAAAGACTGCCCAAGGCTACGCCCGACTTTGCCATCGGCGCGGCCAAATATCAGCACATGCTGGCCGGCACAGAGCTCGTCGATCTTCCGCCGGACAAGGTGCTCGCGCTCGGGTTGCAGCGGCTCAAAGAGGAGCAACAAATTTTCGCCAACGCCGCCAAAATCATCGATCCGAAAAAAGCGCCGATCGACGTTTTCAAGGAAATCCAAAACGAACATCCGAAGGCGGGCGAGCTGCTCTCCGATGTTGCGAAGGATCTCGACACGATTCGCCAGTTCGTGATCGATCATCATATCGTCGCCATCCCGTCCGATGTGCGGGCGATCGTGACCGCGACGCCGCAGTTTGATCGCGCGACGACGTTTGCCTCGATGGATACGCCTGGACCGTTCGAGAGAAAGGCAACCCAGGCCTACTACTACGTCACACCGACGGAAGATAGCTGGACCGACAAACAGAAGAACGAATGGCTGACCTCGTTCAATTATTACACGACTGATATCGTCTCGATTCATGAGGCCTATCCCGGTCACTACGTGCAGTTCCTGCATCTCAATGCGTCGCCCGCCACTCAGGTGGAGAAGATCTTCAACAGCTACGCCTTCATCGAAGGCTGGGCGCATTACGCGGAGCAGATGATGCTGGATGAGGGTTTCGGCGGTGCGACGAAGCCGACGCCGGAGCAAAAAGTGCGGGCGGCAAAATTCCGGATGGCCCAGGCAGACGAAGCGCTTCTCCGGCTTTGTCGCCTCTGCGTTTCAATCAAAATGCACACCGAGGGAATGTCGATCGCCGACGGCGCGAAGTTTTTCCACGCGAACTGCTACTACGAGGAGAAACCCTCAATGTCGGAAGCGATGCGTGGCACGTTCGATCCCGGCTATCTCAACTACACGTTAGGCAAACTGCAGATCCTGAAGCTGCGCGCCGACTACAAGGCGCAGGAAGGCGCCAATTTTTCCCTTGAGAAATTCCATGACGAGATGCTCAACCACGGCGCGCCGCCGATCCGCCTCTTGCGCGAGATTTTGCTTAAAGACGAGACGAAATGGAACGCGGTCCTGTAGACGTTTCGGTCTCGGAAGGAGCGTGGGTCGCTATTCGTTAGGCGGGCTGAGCTGCGCCCTCGGCTCCTACTCGTCTTCGTTCTCTGCTTCGCGTTCGAACATTTCGGGCAGGAGCGGCTCCGGGTTGCTCGGCGAACCTTCGACCTCGCGAAGTCTTTTTGTGATCGCACGCGAGCGCACATCGACTTCATCGATCTTGTTCGAAGCTTCCTGCAGCTTCTTTTTCACTCCATCGAGCACGCCGCCGAACTTCCCGAATTCTGTCTTCACGGCCGCGAGCAGACTCCAGACTTCGCTCGATCGTTTCTGGATCGCGAGCGTTCGAAAGCCCATTTGCAGACTATTGAGAAGCGCCGCGAGTGTCGTCGGGCCAGCGAAGACGACTTTGCATTCCCGCTGCACCTGCTCGACCAGACCGATGCGCCGAATCGCCTCCGCATATAGTCCTTCGGTCGGCAGAAACATGAGGGCGAAATCGGTCGTGCGCGGCGGATTGATGTATTTCCCGCAGATATCTTTCGCGCTTTTGCGGAGTTGCGTTTCGAGACTCTTCATCGCCTCCTCGCTCGCAACCGCGTCCGCGCTTTCCTGCGCCGCGATCAGGCGCTGGTAATCCTCGATCGGAAACTTCGCGTCGATCGGCAACCAGACCGGCGCTCCGTTCTCTTCGCCCGGCAGTTTGATCGCGAAGTCGACCATCTCGCCGCTTCCCTCGCGCGTCTTGACGTTGCGCGCGAACTGCTCCGAGGTGAGAACCTGCTCGAGCAGATTCCCGAGCTGCACTTCGCCCCAGCCGCCACGAGTTTTCACGTTCGTTAGGACACGCTGCAAGCCGCCAACATCGCTCGCCAGTTGCTGCATGGCGCCGAGGCCCTGATGGACCCGCTCGAGACGTTCGCTCACCAGTTGAAATGACTCTCCGAGCCGCTTCTCGAGCGTGCCTTGCAGCTTTTCGTCCACCGTCGCGCGCATCTTTTCGATCTGGCGCGAATTATCTTCCTGCAACTGCTTCAGCCGTTGATCAACGACGGTGCGCAAAGTCTCGAGGCGCGCTTCGTTCGATTCCGTGAGTTTTCCGGTTTGGCTCGCGACATTTTCCAGCTGGCTTCGCAGGAGATTTCCGATCTCGGAGATCGACTTTAGATTCGTTTCGCCCAGCGTCCTGAGCGATTCATTCAGCTCCTCGCGCTGCGCCTTGGCGGCGTTCGCGGCCTCTTCGCGAGTCCGGGCCGCTTCCTCCCGGAGGAGGCGTTCTTCGCGTTCCTGCGCGCGATCGAGAGCCTCAAATCGCTGGAGCAAATCGCGTCGTGGCGTAAGCCACACGATAAGGCCGACGATGGCCGCGCCGATGATGAGTCCGATGAGCGCGCCGAAGAGTGGGTCCACCTCTAGCGATTAACAGGCTCGCGCTGCCGTTTCAAGCCGGGCAGAAATCGAGCAGGTCAAAACGCAACGCGAAATCCACCGTAGGCCGCGCGGCCCAGTGCCGGGAAACCGAAGACTTCGGAGTAATGCTCATTCGTTAGGTTATCGACTCGGCCGAAGATCGTCAGATGGCTGTTAAAGGTGTAGCTGGCCTCGAAGTTCGCGAATGAATAATCCTCGATGTCGAAATTCGGACCGCCAAAGTTCAACTCCTCGCGAGCGCTGACCCATTTTGCTTCTGCCGTCGTGCGCAATTTTCCCCACCAAAGATATGAACCCGAAAGGTAAAGTTCGTGTCGGGGACGCCGTGGAAGACGCGCACCGGGCAGTTGCGTGATGTCGGCGGCGGAAGTGTTTTCAGCATCGAGATAAGTGTAGCTGGCGGAAAAAATCAGGTCGTTGAGCGGGCGAAGCTCAACCTCCGTTTCCACGCCCTGCGTTCGCGCCGCTCCGAGATTCAGCGTGTCAAAGAGACCGTTGAATCCGATCAGGTTCGAGAGGTCGTTGTGAAAATAAGTGGCCGCAACCTTCACTCGCCTCTCCCAAAGATGCTGTTCGAAGCCGATCTCCCAGCCGAGATCTTTTTCTGGTTCGAGGCCGAAGTTGTTCCCAAAAATTTTGTCCTGACTGGTCGGCGGACTGAATCCGGTCGCGATGCTCGCGTGCACGATCGTGTCGGTCGGTGCGATGCGATAGCTGCCGGCAAAACGATAAGTCCAGACCCCGCCGAACTGATTGAAGTGATCGTAGCGGCCCCCCGCGACGAGGTTCAATCCTGGCAGCGGCGTCGCGCTCGCTTCGAGATAAGCCGCGCGCTCGTCGGTGAAATCGCTGATAAAAGTCGGCTGCGGCCCGAAGAGCTGCGAGACGAAAGGCCGCTCCTCCCCGGCGTCGACTTGGCTGAAGAACAATCCGGAAGTGAGGGTGAGCCATTTCGCGGGCCGGAAGATATTCTGATAGTCGATCGTTAGGCGAGTGAAAAGAGCGCGGGTCGGCCCGACGAAGCCGTCTTCGTTTGGATCGTTCACCTGGCGTTCTTCGTCGTAGGCGACGATCAGCTTGTGTTCCCAATCCTCCGCTGGTTTCCAATCGATCTGCGGCGCGATCAGCCAGCGTTCGGTCAGGAAATTATCGACCGCTTTGGGATCGAAGATCGTATTGGGATTCCCGGTGTCGGCCAGGGAATAGGTGAAGAGGCTGCTGATACGCCACTGTTCGTTAGGCGACCAGCCGAGATTGCCGATGAAATCGGAGAGGCGGTATTGATTGTTCGGACGCGCATTATCGGTATCGAGC
The DNA here is from genome assembly GCA_036490855.1 of Chthoniobacterales bacterium. GTDB lineage: Bacteria > Verrucomicrobiota > Verrucomicrobiia > Chthoniobacterales > UBA10450 > Palsa-1392. The sequence goes on along the minus strand of DASXDC010000282.1, from coordinate 2,289 downwards.
CGGCTCGCGCCTAACGAGTAATCGATCGGGCCGAATTTCCCGGAAGTGGCGAGCGACTCGCGGAAGGTGCCGTAGCTGCCGCCCTCGAAGCTCGCGCTCGTCTCCGGAATATCAGTTCCCTCTTTCGTGAAAATCTGGATGACGCCGGCGAGTGCGCGCGGCCCGTAGATCGTGCTCTGCGGTCCGCGTACCACTTCGATCCGATCGATGTTGTCGGTTGTCAGATCGGCGAAGTTAAAAAGGCCGGCGAGGCCCTGATTGATCGGCACGCCGTCGAGCAGGACCTGGGTGTGTTCGCTCCGCAGGCCGCGAGTGAAGACGGAAGTCAGTTGTCCGGGTGCGCCACTTTGCACGATGGAAAGTCCCGGCACTTCGCGCAAGGCGTCCGCCACGCGCTCGATCTGTTTGTGCTCCAGATCCTCCGAGGTAATGACGCTCACACTCGCCGGCGCTTCGTCCTCGGGGATGGGAAGCCGCGTCGCGCTGACGATCACCTCAGCCGCATCCGGCGGGGCGACGGCATCCTGGGCCTGGCACACGCCTAACGAAAAACAAAAACAGGCAAGCCATCCGAGCCAGCGATCCAGGCCGCTGCACGCTGTTATCTGCGCGGAAGGCCCGTTCAGCGGAGCGCGATTTGCTGCTGATTCCGATTCGTCCTGCGATATTTTCCGCGGGGAAAAATTACCAATGATGCCAGCGAACGGGATGCGACCCAGCGTTATCGCTCGGCCAATTTTGACTGCAAACATAACAAGCTACCTCCATTAGTTGAGAGGCGGACTTGTCACGCAGAAGCGCGCTTTCGCCCACGGCTCTCATTCTTCTTTGTTGCGAAGAAGTTTTGTCGTGCCGGGTCCGCACACGCGGCGGCACGAATGAGGTGGAGCGGGCAAATATTCTGACTCCTGGCTTTTGACCCCGGACTGTTTCGAGGCGCACCTTCTTCCCGCCTTCACCGTTGTTCCGCCGAAGCGGACTGACGATTGGCTCATGGGAAGTCGTATCCAGTTACAGCAGCGCAACTGCTCCCGGTTTACACGGGATTTCTCGCGCCGATCCACGGATCAAACTCGCAAAGAACTGCTGGGAGAATGAGCCGGTCGTTCGACTTCGGCAAGGATCATTTGAAAACCGAAGCGATGAATGCGGTTGATCCTTCCTGTCCCGCCTGGCTGCCCGCAGGCGCGACGGGCACTTGAGTGACGCAGTCGGGTTGACAAGGTATAGTCAGCACTGACATTCCGAGCCACCGGGATGAAAGAAGAATTCGCCGCCTTCCTGTCCGATCCCGCGGCGCCGCGGAGCGAAACGCAGCAGCGGATCATGCAGGCGGCGCTCGATCTCTTCGCCGAACACGGCTTCAGCCGCGCCACGACCGAGGCGATCGCACGCCGCGCGCACGTCACGGAGAAAACCCTCTTTCGCCACTTCGGAAACAAGAAACATCTCTTCGCCAAGACGGTTTACCCTGCGATGCTGCGCATGCTCGAGCCGCTCGCTTTCGACAGCCTGCGCGCGGTTTTGCGATCCGATTATCCGACGTTGCGCGAGCTCCTGCGGGGGATCGTGGCGGATCGAATCGAGTTTAATCGTCGGCATCCCGAGATTTTGAAATTGCTCGCGCAAGGCCTTCTCCTGCATCCAGATTTTCGCGAAGCGTTCTCTGAGTTCTGGACCTCGCGCTTTTTGCCCGAGAACAAAAAGATGCTTCGCCGCGCCCGGGCTCGCGGGGAGCTGCGCGACTTGCCCGATCTCGCGGTGCTTCGTTCGCTCATCAGCCTGACCGTCGGTTTTGCCCTCTACGCTCTGCTCTTTAGTCCCGGCAAAAAGCGTCGGAACGACCGGGAAGCCGCGCTTCTCGTCGATATTTTGTTGAATGGGATCAGCGCAGGGCGTTCGGCGCCCGCGAATCGGCAGAGACCACGGCACACCCGCAAATGAGCGAGCACGACGAAAACGACCACGATGGCGCGAGCGAAGCGCCCCCGCGCGATCGCCAGCCTAACGAAAGGTCGCCAGAGCGAGACAAGCGGGAGGGCGAGGCGAAGGAGAAGGACGAGAGGAAGCGAGAGGAGAAAAGGAACGAAGAAGGCGAAGAGAAGGAGAAGAAGAAAGGGTCCGGCAAGCCGTCCAAGGAAGCGCTGATCGTCGGAGGGATCGTCGTTCTGCTGATCGCAGCCGGAGGTCTCCTCTACTACCTGCACGCGCGCAATTACGTCTCGACCGACGATGCCTTCGTCGCCGGCCACGTCCATGAGATTAGCTCGCGCGTCCCGGGCACGGTCC
>DASXDC010000281.1:0-4189 GCA_036490855.1 Chthoniobacterales bacterium | reverse complement strand
CGCGCCCTCGACGACCGCACCCTGGAGGTCAGCCTAACGAATCCGACGCCCTACTTTCTTTCCCTCCTCAACTACGATGCCTGGTTCCCGGTTCACATCCCGACCGTGAAAAAATATGGACCGCTCTACGAACGCGGCAGTTATTGGACGAAGCCCGGCCGCTTCGTCGGTAATGGTCCCTTCACCCTCGAGGAATGGCGGCTCAACCAGGATATCCGGGTGAAGAAAAGCCCGACCTACTGGGACGCGGCGCGGGTCAGGCTGAACGGCATCGTCTTTCACACCAACGACAGCAACAACGTCGAAGAGCGCGCCTTCCGCTCCGGCCAGCTCCACCTGACCGATACGGTGCCGGTCAACCGGATCGATCGCTACCGGCGCGAGCAGCCGAACCTGCTCCGGATCGATCCCTATCTCGGCACCTATTTTTTTCGGGTGAACGTGACGCGGCCGGTCCTGAATTCGCGACTCGTTAGGCGCGCGCTCGGGATGGCGATCGATCGACAGAGCATCGTCGAGCACGTCACCCATGGCGGGCAGCTCCCGGCCTTTTGCTTTACCCCGCCGAACACCGCCGGCTACACCTGCCAGGCCGCGCTCCCCTACGATTCGGCAGCGGCGCGGCGTTCCTTAGCCGAAGCCGGTTATCCGGAGGGGCGCGGCGTCCCCCCGATCGAGATTTTGTTCAATACCTCCGAGAACCACAAAATCATCGCGGAAGCGGTCCAGCAGATGTGGCGCGAGCAGCTCCATGTCGAAGCCCGGCTCGTGAACCAGGAATTGAAGGTCTACTACGACACCCGGCGCGAGATGAATTACGACGTCATCCGCTCGACCTGGATCGGCGATTATGTCGATCCGAATTCCTTCCTCAACCTGTGGGTGACGAACGGCGCCAATAACCAGACCGGCTGGTCGAATCCGCAATACGATCGTCTCCTCGAGGAAGCGGCCCAGACGAACGACCGCGCGGCCCGTGATCGCGTTTTCCAGCAGGCGGAGGCGATCCTGCTCGACGACGCGCCGATTCTGCCGGTCTATTTTTACACTCACGCCTTTCTCATTCACCCGAGCGTGCACGGCTGGTGGCCGACGATCCTCGATCATCATCCCTACAAGTACGTTTACCTGCAGTAGCTTTCCGCGCTCCGCGGTCCCGAGTCGGGACGGCATGAAAAACGAGTGTTTTCGGATTAGGTTCCGAAGCTCATGAAACGAATCGTCCACCTCTCGCTCGCTCTCTCCGCCCTTTCGCTCCTCGCCGCCGCGACGCCGATCGAGCCTCCGAAAACGGCCGAGAACGCGATCGACAAGGATGGGCTGCTCCAACACATCAAGGTCCTCAGCTCCGACCAATTCGAAGGCCGCGCGCCCGGCACGAAGGGCGAAGAGGAATCGGTCAGTTACATCACGGCGCAGTTCAAAGCGCTGGGCTTGAAACCAGGAAACCCCAACGGCAGCTACACCCAGGAAGTGCCGATGGCCGGCATCCTGACGACACCGACGGCGCAATTCTCCGTCGGGAAGAAAAGGATCGAGCTGCACTCGCCTAACGAGTTTGTCGCTTTCACCGAACAGATCAATCCCGAGGTCAAAGTCGACAATTCCGAGATCGTCTTCGTCGGCTACGGCGTGGTCGCGCCCGAGTACAGCTGGGACGATTTCAAAGGCGTCGACCTCAAAGCAAAAACCCTCGTCTTCCTCGTCAACGATCCGCCGGTCCCTTCGCCTAACGATCCCTCGAAGCTCGATGACCGGATCTTCAAGGGCAACGCCATGACCTACTACGGACGGTGGACTTACAAATACGAGATCGCGGCCGAGAAAGGCGCCGCCGCCGCCCTCATCGTGCACGAGACGATTCCCGCCGGCTACCCGTGGTCGGTGGTCGCAAACAGCAACGCCAAGACCAATTTCGTGATCGACGCCCCGGACAAAAACATGAGCACGGTCGGGGTCCGTTCCTGGATCACGCTTGAGACGGCACGCAAGCTTTTCGCGGCCGCGGGAAAAAATTATGACGCGCTGAAGAAGGAAGCGCTGAGCAAGGACTTCAAGCCGGTGTCGTTAGGCGCGACCGCCAATTTTTCTCTTCAGAACAAGATCACGCATTTCAAATCGCATAACGTCGTCGGCAAAATCGAAGGGAGCGATCCGCAGAAGAAAGACGAATATGTCATCTACAGTGCGCACTGGGATCATCTCGGTCGCGACCCGAAATTGAAGGGCGACCAGATCTACAACGGCGCGCTCGATAACGCCTCCGGCGTCGCCAGCATTCTCGAAATCGCGCAGGCCTTCACCAAACTCCCGCAGCCGCCGGCGCGCAGCATTCTTTTCCTCGCCACGACGGCGGAGGAAGCGGGATTGTTAGGCGCGAAGTATTATGCGGAAAATCCGCTCTACCCGCTCGATCATACCCTGGCCGATATCAACATCGACATCGTCAATCCCTGGGGAAAAACGCGCGACATCGAGGACATCAGCTACGGCAACTCGACCCTCGACCAGATGTTCGCCGCGGCCGCGCAACGCCAGGGCCGAAGAGCCACGCCCAACAGCGAACCCGAGAAGGGCAGCTTCTTTCGCGCCGATCATTTCGAGCTTTCAAAGTTAGGCGTGCCCTCCCTTTATCCCGGGAGCAAGCCGAAGGATTTCATCGGCCGGCCCGCCGGCTACGGGCAGAAAGTGGGCGACGACTACACGCTGCATCATTACCACCAGGTCTCCGATGAGGTGAATCCGAAGTGGGACCTTTCCGGCGCGGTCCAGGACGACCAGTTGCTCTTCGAGGTCGGCTATGAGGTCGCGAACGGCGATCGGTATCCGACCTGGATGCCGGATTCGGAATTCAAGGCAAAGCGCGACGAGATGATGTCGCAAAAGAAGTAGCGGCCGCGCGGCAAGCCCGGCGCGAGGCCTCTCTCGAGCCTTTGTTTTCGCCTAACGAGGAGGCGCGGATTGCATTACTGGGTCGTTCGCCTGGCCGATTTCTCCCGCTGGCCGCGGCTCAGTTCTCTCGCTAGACTTCCCAGCATGAATTTTTCCCTGCCCATCATCAGCCTGCTGCTCGGCGTCGCGCTCCTCCTTTTCGGGCGTCGCCTTTTCTGGCTCTTTGTCGCCGCGCTCGGCTTTGCGATCGGCCTTCAGCTCGCCCCCTATCTCAGTCACAATCCGCCCCTTTGGCTTTCTCTCATTCTCTCGCTCGGGCTCGGGCTGATCGGCGCACTCGTGGCTTTCCTTCTCCAAAAGCTCGCCATCGCCGTTGCCGGTTTCCTCGTCGGCGGCCGGATCGCGATCGCCTTCGCCGCCGCCTTCCTCGCCAATTACGGCCACTATTCGATGATCATCTTTCTCATCGGCGGAATCCTCGGCGCCATCCTTCTCCTCGTCCTCTTCGATTGGGCGCTGATCATTTTCTCCTCGATCGAAGGCGCGCGCCTGATCGCCGGCGCGGTCCATTTGCCGAGCACCGGCACCACCATTCTCATTGTCGTCCTCGCTGTCTTCGGCATCATCGTCCAGTCAATGATGCTGCGCGGACGCAACCGCCCCCGCCCGATCTAGCTAACGAGGGCTCCCGTTTCGTCAGCCGGGGCGCTCGCTCTCGCCGGCTATCCCGACGGACCAAAATCGAGATCGAAAGGCTGCTCGCCGATCCCGGGGATTGTTTGCAAGACCGCCAGGGTCGCGACGTCCACTACCGTCACCGTCGTGTCGTGGCCGTTGGAGACGTAGAGTTTCTGCCCCTCGCGATCGATCGCCATGAAAAACGGGCCCTCGCCCACCTCCACCGTCGCGATGACCTTGCGCTGTGCGGTATCGATGACCGAGACGGTGTTGGAACCTCCGTTGGAGACAAAAGCCTTGCTCCCGTCTTTCGAGATGACCACCTGCCATGGCTTCGGGTCAACCGTCAGGCTCTTCACCTTAAAGCTGCGAGAGTCGATGATGGAGGTGGTCCCATCGCGCACGTTGGTGACGTAGATCGCGTCCCCGCTCGGTGTGATGGCGATCCCTCGCGGCCCGGCGCCGACCGGGATCGTCGCGATCACCGTTTGCGTCCGCGTGTCGATCACCGAGACGGAATCATCGAGAAAGTTACTCACGGCGACGCGATCGCCCTTCGGAGAAATCGCGAGGCGGCGGGAACCCGCGCCGGTCGGGATCGGATTCACCTCGTAAGTGG
>DASXDC010000280.1:0-5732 GCA_036490855.1 Chthoniobacterales bacterium | reverse complement strand
AAAAACGTTCTCCAGAACGGCGACCGCTTGCTCGTCGTTATGGTCGGCGAAGGTCGGGAGGAGCACGCTCTGGTTTGCGATGTAAAAGTTAGCGTAGCTCGCCGGCAAGCGCAGATCCTCCCGCACGATTTTTTTCGGCATCGGCAAACTCAGAATCTCGAGCGGCTTTCCCTCGATCGTTAGGCTACGTAACCGCTCAATATTAGCCTCGAGCGGGGCGTGGTTCGCGTCCGACATATCCGGTTCGATCACTGTCACGACCGCGCGCGGGCCGACGAAGCGGGTCAGATCATCGATGTGGCCGTCGGTGTCGTCGCCCTCGATCCCTTCGCCGAGCCAGAGAATTTCACGCACCCCGAGGTAGTCGCGCAGCCGCTGCTCGATCTGCTCACGGCTGAGCTGCGGGTTGCGATTCGGATTCAAAAGACAACCCTCCGTCGTGAGAAGGGCGCCGGCGCCATTCACATCGATCGAGCCGCCCTCCAGGATCATGTGCGGATAATAAACCGGCAGCTCGAGCTTCTGTGCCACGCGAGTTGGCACGGCGTCATCGAGGTCGCAGGGCGGATACTTGCCGCCCCAGGCATTGTAATCCCAATCAATCACGACCAGGCGCGGCTCGTCTTTGCGAGTGAGAAAAATCGGGCCGTGATCGCGGCACCACGGCTCATTTGTCGGGATGAGGTGGAACGTCAGGCGCTCGTTAGGCAAGCCTTCCAGCACTGCCCGCACTTCTGCTTCCTGCGCGCCGTTGCAGACGTTGATGTTGACCGGTTCCGACTCGAGCAGCGCCGCGACCATGGCGCGCAGGGCCGGAAGGATGCGGTCGTAGGAATCGGGAAAGCTGATTCCTTCCCGGCGCGGCCAGGAAAGCCAGGTGGCGGAGTGCGGTTCCCATTCCGCCGGCATCCGGTAACCGAGCGCGGCGGGCGTGCTCAAATCCTTTTCGTTAGGCATAAATTTTCGAACCTATCATAGCCAGGCTTCAGGCGCGCCGTTGCTGCGCGGCGAGGAGCGGTGGAAAATCGAAGAAGGCCGGCGAGCCGGTGCGTTCGAGCAACTCCTGCGCAGCCGCCTTCAGCGCACGCCAGCGCTCCCAATCCAAATCAGGCGCGGCGGCGAGGTGTCGGAGAAGGCTGCGCCATTCCATCAGGGCGCGCTCGACGTCGCCATGCCGCAGGGAATCGGAGGTGATCCGGTAACGGCCGCTCGGATGCAGCGTGACTTCCCGCATGACTTCCGCCGCTCCGGCCCCGTAGTGCACCGGCACTCCCATCTCGAGATAACCCGGGTGATCCGCCCGCTCGTAAATCTGCTGGCAAAGCGCACCAAGACGCCCGCCTAACGGCGCCTCGTCGCCCGCAAAACGCGGTCCGGCCCGGATGTTGGCCAGGTCGAAAACGAGATCGTCGATCGGATAAGTCTCGTCCTCGAGCGCGGCAGCGATCGCGAGCCCTTCGCCGCCTTGGAAAAAACCGAAGACGATTCCACGCCGCGTCGGTTTGCCATCGGATTCGACTATTCGCAGCCGTCTCCAGGCGTAGGCGGGCGAAGGCACGATCTCGACCCTTCGATCATGCTCGAGCTGATCGCAGCCCTGACAAACGAGCGGGAGCGCGGTGCGTTCCGGCGGTTCATGCAAAGACTTGCCTAACGAGTCCCGCCGGACGCTGATCTTGACGAAAGAAAAATCGATTCGAAGAACAAGAAGGTCACCTCGCCTAACGAATTCATCGGCCTGGCCGCCTCCGCTCCATTGCGGGAGTAGCTCCGTCACCCGGGACCGCAGCTCCTCTTCTGAAAGAAGTTTTTCCCGGAGCAGCTTGCGGAGCGGCTTGACCAGTTGCAGTTCCGGCTGCCCTGCGATGGCGGTCGCCAGCGGAAGCTCGCGTCCATAGATTTTTTTCCCTCGCAGGCGACAGAGATTTCCGATCCGGAAACGATCGAGCGTTTTCGGCGAGCGGAGGACCGGATGCCAGCATTCGTCTTCCCGGAGGAGTGTTTCGCCTAACGACGCCTCGATCTCCGGCCCGCGTGGTTCCCAACCTTCCCGGCTATTGAGAATTTCGACGATCGGTCGCCTGACATAACGCGCGCGCTCGGCATCGACCCACAAACCGCAGGGCCGCGGACCGGTGGCGAGGGAGTGCTCAACCCCGAGCGCGACCCGTTGCGCGCTGAAGAGCGACCGGCATAAATCGACCGCGGCGGCGAAGGGCTGCTCGCCGCGCTCCGCCGCGCCGCGCATTACGCTGATGAGACTCGGCCAGTCGACTTGGGTGGCGCGCTTCAATTGACGCGGACGCGCGAAGCTGAGGCGCGGCTGATCGGGAGTGAAAAGAATGAACCCGGTATCGTCGAGCCCGCGACGTCCGGCGCGTCCAAACATCTGGAGCAGTTCATCCGGCTGCACCTGGCGTTCAAAATATCCCGAGAGATAACGCGTGTCGGTAATGAGGACCGAGCGCATCGAAAAATTGATCCCGGCGGCCAGGCCCATCGTCGCGACGACGACATTGAGCTGTCCCGCCTTCGCGAGCGGCTCGATCAATCCGGCCCGCACCGCATAGCTGAGGCCGCTGTGATGATAGGCGACGCGGCTGCGCAGCAGCTTCGTTAGGCGCTTGCCCGCCAGCGCTTCCTGAGCCGGGGAGAGCGGAAGCGGGTCGCGCACCGGGATGGAGCTGGCGATCGCCTGCGCCATCTCCTCGGTCGCGTTGCGGCGCGGAGCGAAAACCAAGATCGGCGCGAGACTGGCGTGGAGCGCTTTCGCGATCATGCGCGGCCAAAATTCCCGCACCTGGAGGAATACAACGTCGGGCAGATTGCGCAGATCGATTTCGTGCTGCGGCACCGGGCGCTGATCATGCCTAACGAGAAGCGCAGCCCGCCCGATCCGGCGCAGCCAGTCGACCACGTCCTGCGGATTATTCACGCTCCCGCTGAGTAAGAGGAGCTGTGTCCCGGGCGGCGCGAGCGCGAGCGCGAGCTCGTAATGCACCCCACGGACCGGATCTGCGATGAGCTGATATTCGTCCACCACCAGAAGGCGCGGGCCTTCCCGTCGCAGAAACCGCGAGCGCTGCGTCTCGAGCGTCGCGACGATCACTTTCGCGTCCCGGTTGAGCGCCACGTCCCCAGTCGCAATGCCGACGTCCCAGCCGCGCGCACGCCATTCCGCCAGCTTGTCGTTCGCCAGTGCGCGCGTCGGAACGGTGAAGACAGCCTGACCCTTGAGCGTCGGATAAATCAGCTCGAAAATGTAGGTCTTACCCGCTCCGGTCGGTGCGTGCACCACCACATCCTGTCCTGCCTGCAGGGCACGAACGGCTTCCTGTTGCCAGAGATCCGGCACCACCATGTTGATCTCCAGCCCTCCCATCCTGCTTCCAAAGATGGAGCTTTCGGGCGCGCGAGCAACGTGCGCCGCCGGATAAGCCGGACTTTTCCCGCGAAACTTATCATCCTCGCGTTTTGCGAAAAGGTTATTAGGGTCGGTCTCGTTCCATGAAAGATACGCACGGCACGATCCTCCTCGAAGCGCATGGCGCGATCCATAACGCGCTCTCGGTTGTGAAAAAAAGAATCGGCGATCATGAGGGAGCGATGAATGAGATTGCCATCTCGGGGGCTGGTATTTCGGTTGGTGCGCCCTTGGTGAATTTTTGCGGTGTCCTGAGCGGGACCGCCGAGCTGTTAAAGGTAAAATCGCCGCCGCCCGTCCGGTGTCGTGGGGATGAAAAGCGAAGATGATTTCCAGAATGCCGTCCTCGTTCTCGCACCGACGGGGAAGGATGGCGCACTGGCGGTCGCTACTCTCGAGCAGGCCGAGATGCAGGCAGTCGCCTGTGTGACTTTGCAGGAAGTCGCCGCGCGCTGTGGCGACTCGACCAATGCTCTCCTGATCGCGCAGGAAGCAGTCACGACCTCCGACTTGCCGATCCTGCTCGACGCCCTCGCGCAGCAGCCGGCCTGGTCGGATATCCCACTCATCGTCCTGACGAGTGGGGGCGAGAACGATGAAGTGAGTCTGCGCGTCCTCGAGCTTTTCGGACCAAGCGCAAATGTGACTCTGCTCGAGCGCCCCTTCCGCGCCGTCACGCTTCTCAGCACGGTGCGGGTGGCGCTGCGCGCGCGGCGCCGGCAGCGCGAATTGCGCGATCTCATCGCGGAGCGCGACATGGTCTTGAGCAGCATCAGCGATGCGTTCTCCGCCCTCGATTCCGAGTGGCGCTACATTTATCTCAACGAACGCGTCGCGGAACATTCCGGCCTCGCCCGCGAGCAGATTATCGGGCGCAAAATCTGGGATGTTTTCCCGCAGCTCGTTGGTGGTGAATTTTATCAGCGTTGTCACCGCGCGCTCGCGGAACGCCGGTCGGATCACTTCGAGCATTTCCATGAACAATGGGGACGCTGGCTCGAGACGCGCGTGTATCCCGCGGAAGACGGGCTCGTTATTCTCCGCACCGACGTCACGGAACGAAAGCGGCAGGAGGAACGGATGCGCGAAGGCGAGCGGCTCCTCCAAGAGAGCGAGGACCGCCTGCGACTCGCACTCGAAGCGGTCGATGCCGGCACCTTCGATTTTTATCCGCTCACCGGCACGCTCCGCTGGTCGGCGCGCTGCAAAGCGCTCTTCGGTTTGTCGCCCGATGCCGAAATCACCTATGAAATTTTCCTGCGCGGACTGCATCCCGAAGACCGCGAGCGCGTCGATGAACTTGTCACCCGCACTCTGCGACCGGGGAGCGATGGGCGGTTCGACACCGAATATCGCACGATCGGGATAGAGGACGGAAAAGAACGCTGGGTTGCGGCCAAGGGCCTGGTGATTTTCAATCTCACAGGAATGGCGGCGCGTTTCATCGGCACCGTCCTCGATATCACGCCACAAAAACTAGGCGAACTCGAGCTGCAGCGCGCCAAGCAGACAGCAGAAGACGCAAACCGCGCGAAGGATTATTTCCTCGCCGTGCTCTCGCACGAGCTGCGCACACCGCTCACGCCGGTCCTGATGACGATCGCAACTCTACGCCGCGATCCGACATTGAGCGACGAATTGCAGCGCGATCTCGAAATGCTGCAGCGCAACATCGAACTGGAAGCGCTCCTGATTGACGACCTCCTCGATCTCACCCGCATCGTCCACGGCAAGCTCGAGCTGCACAGCACCGCCGTTGATCTCCATGCGCTGATCGAGCACGCCCTTAGAATTTCGCAGGCTGACGCAGCCGACCGTCGGCTCGAAGTCGTTAGGCATCTGCAGGCGCGGCATTTTCATACCTGGGGCGATTCCGCCCGGCTCCAGCAGGTTTTGTGGAATCTGATTAAGAACGCGGTCAAGTTCACGCCGGCGGGTGGGACGATCGAGATTTCCACCCGCAACCTCACCAGCACATGCGTCGAGATCGTCGTTCGTGACACCGGGATCGGAATCGAGGCCGCGGTGCTGCCAATAATTTTCCAGGCCTTTGAGCAGGGCGGGCGCGACGTCACGAGCCGCTTCGGCGGCCTCGGGCTCGGCCTTGCGATCTCCAAGCGCGTCGTTGATCTCCATCACGGCACGATCGCCGCCGCGAGCGAAGGTCGCGGCCAAGGCGCCACTTTCACGATCACCTTGAACGCGATCGAGACTTCACTGCTCGATGGTCCGGCCACTTATCTCGCGGGCGAATTAGCGGAGAGTATCGGCTCAGAAATCCTTCTCGTCGAAGATCACGACGACACGG
>DASXDC010000279.1:0-11734 GCA_036490855.1 Chthoniobacterales bacterium | reverse complement strand
CGGAGTGCAGGCGCAAAGCCATCTCGAGGCGCTTCGACTCGTTAGGGGGTTTCGCGAAGTGCGGGTCTGGAGTCCGCGCCGGGCCGGCGAATTCGCAAAAAGATTCGGAGTCGAGGCTGCGACCTCGGCGGAAGAAGCCGTCTGTGGCGCGGATCTGATCGTCGTCGCCACCTCCGCCACAAGACCGATTCTGCGCGGCGAATGGCTCTCGCCCGGCGCGCACATCAACGCCGTCGGGGCGACGCGTCCCGACTGGCGGGAGCTGGACGATGAAGTCCTGCGCCGGGTACGGATCTACGTCGAGTCGCGTGAGGCGGCGAACGCGGAATCGGGCGACGTCATCGCCGCCGGCAAGGAATTGATCGAGCTCGGGGAAGCGCTCTCCGGTTCCAAACCCGGCCGCCAAACGGAGGAAGAGATTACCCTCTACAAATCGGTCGGCATTGCGATCGAGGACATTGTCGCGGCTGAGCTGGTTTATCGTCGAGCGACAAGCTGATCGGTCAGGGCGATAGCCTGGTCAGGACGCGGATCCAGCGCTCTTCCATCGCGAGCCGGACGTCCCGGCTGGCAAGAAAGCGATGCTCGATGGTGACCTGAGTGCCCTTTTCGTCAGGCTCAAAGCTCGCGATCACTTCGGACCGCCGGCCATCTTCGAAGGTCCATCGGCCGCGCACGATATTGCCATCTTCCTGCTCGATCGTGAGCAGAGAGGGAATCTCCTCATCGCTGTGCGCCCGGTCGTTAGGGTCGAGCCAACGCGCGCGCAACCGTTCCGCCTTGTCATCGATCAAGATCGAGATCTTGGCCGTGGTCTGCTGCACTCCTTCGAGCTCGAGACGCACGCCGCGATAGATGTCGCGAAAGAGGCGGCGCGAAGCGTCACTCTCGAGATTTGCGGGCACCGCCGGCGGCGGGAAGAGATCGAGCCCGATCAGTTGCGCCGGCTCGGTGATCCGGCGCGTCCACATGTCGTCATCGAGCAGCCGGTAAACAGCGCGCCGGCCCATCCCCATTCGGCGGAGGTGATCACGAATCCGAAAGTAAACAATCTGCGGCGCCTCTTCGCCAGCTTGCGGCGGCCGAACGAGGACAATGCCCGCGGTAAAAGCCGGAATGCCGTCGTCCTCTGCGCCGGGCGTGACCTGCACCAGCCGGAGGGATGCGTCCTGCGCGAGGGGGCCATGTTCTTTACCTAACGAACGGAGCAATCCTTTCTCGACGCTCGTGAGCGGTGAATCCTTCGCCTCGGCCCGGGTGAGGTCGGCCCTGCTTTGACTCACCTCGATCAACCGCACTTCTCCCACTTCCAAGCCGAGGATTCGCTCACAGAAATTTTGAAAACGCGCGCCGCTGTTCGCAGCCGAGACGGTCCAGGCGACGCGGAACATGCGCGACCAGGCCCAGTGTTTGAAGAGGTTGATCCAGCCGCGATTGTCGGGGTGCGAGTGTTCCCGCTCGAGATGGAGATCGAAATAAACATCCTCCATCAACTGGATCATCCGATTGCAAAAATAGAGGCCGGCCTGCACCTCCGCGAAGCTGGCGGGGAGCCAGGGGCCGGGCGCGACCGGCTGGTAGGGCGCCTGCAGCCGGTTCTCCATCAGGGCACGCCACTCGGGGTAAATTTGCTGGCTGAGGAAGTGCAGCTTCGGGTCGGTCCGGAGCGTTTCGTAGAGTGCGTTGAGGGTTTCGCCCCGGCGTTTGAAGGAGGGGTCGAGCGAACCGGAGGGCGGATACCAGCGTTGCGCCAGCTCGACGCACAATCTCTCCGTCGTCAGGCCAGGCAGATTTTCCGGTGCATCGACGGCGAGGAGCGCGCTCATCGCGACGTGATGCCCGAGCGCGCGATAACTCTCGAACTGCGATTCGCCGAACCATTGGTCGTTCGTCGTCTCGTGCGGGAAGGAGGGACTGCGGGCGGCGTAACGCAGCACATCGGTATCTTCGTCGCCGGTGAGGGAGGATTTTAGATAAAGGAGGGTGCCGGCATGCGCGTCCGGATCGCACTTGTCGTAGCGAATCCGACCGACGGCGCAATGCCAGCCGCTGTGGCCCTCTTCATCGCGATGCCGGATCGGGTCGACGTCGATTTCGATATCGATTCCGAGATCGGTCCGGCATTTCTCAATCGCGTTCCCAAGACCGCCGAACTCGAAATTGTGATCCTCCTCCGCATCGCAGGCGAGAATGAAGCGGCAGCGTCGCCTAACGAGCTCGAGAATGCCGAGGTTTTCGAAGTGACCGCCATCGGAGAGGTAGATATAGCGCCCGCGCGCCTGGGTGAGGCCGAACATTTCCGCCAGTAACCAGCGGAGAGCCGAGTTCGGGCTGGAATCTCTCCAGCCCCGGGGCGCGCGGGGATTTCCGATCCACCATCCGAGCCGGACGTTAAAGAGCGTCATGAGGAAAGCCGGCGCTGGCGAAGTGTGATAACCCATGTTTGGACTGGCGGCCGCGCCCGAGACCGCCAGCGCGGTCGCGAGGGTGATTGGTCCGCGCGAGCCAGCGTAGGGATCGAGGCGCGGATTTTCGCTTCCCCCGGTCCGACAAAATCCGGGCGGCAGCTCAGGGAAATCGTAGCCGCAGAATTTCGGGGTGAAGACGAAGGGCGCCGCCTTGCGTTCCTGCCAGGCCAGCTCGTCGCCCCCGACGAGGTTGAGCGAGCAGTTAATGATCGGATAGGGACCGGAGATATCTTTTTCCCAAACCGCCTGGTCGAGCGCGCTGAGGGTGATATCGTCATTGGGATCGAACCCGGTGAACGTGTGCGGGTGGCGCAGTCCCGAATTTGAGGCACCGAGATAGCAGCGGGCGAGTCGGTTGCGATACATGGCGTGCATCGAGAAGTCGTTGACGTCGACCCGCCAGGAAAGAATGCCGACCGCGCAGGCTCCGCCGAAGAGGAGCCAGAGGACGAGTGCATCTCGCGACGCGGCCGGATCTCCACCTCCGAGGTGGGCCGCGTTCAAGGCCGCCCAATGGACGCGAAGCTGATCGCTCAGGCTTGGATTCGTTAGGCGGGGCGAGGTGAGACTGAGAGAGACGGGCGAGACCGCGTCGCCCTTCAACTTCACCCCTACCTCGACCGTCTGGGGCCGATCGCGTTCCACCGTGAAACCGGGAGGGCGGAGCCCGAGATCGATCCCCCAGGCAAGAGAGGCGATCAATCCCACAATAAAAACATAGGGCCCGACCGCGACGAGCATTTCCAGCCAGCGATTCGTGTCGCCGCGGCCGGTCGAAGGGCTGGTCGCGGCGAGGAGGCTGGAAATCGTCGTTACCAACCAGGCGAGGCCAAGCGCGGCCAGGGCGGAGCGGAGATTGGCGGCCAACCACTGGAGGAGCGGCGGGCTGTAAAGGGCGACGCCAAAAAGCCCGATCCAAAGAAAGGTGTAGATCAGCATCCAGGCCCCGAGCCGGCTCCACCACTCGCGCATCTCTTCACTCAAATCGCGGCCGCTTAATCCGATGTAGAAGATGAGTGTGAGCGAGACGGCGACGATGAACGCGGGTGGCATCCAGACAAGCCGCGGCCAGAAATTTCCGTGATCGAATGTCGGCGGGAGGAGCGATTGCATCAAATCGAGAGCGGCCCCGCCGATGCATCCACCGATCGTGATCGCGAGCACCGCCACGACGAGCAGTCGCAGCGGATGCTCGTTCTTTTTACTCTGCGCCGCGCCTTTCAACAGCACGATGAAGGCGAGCGCTCCCGCGACCACGCCCCAAAGGAGCCAGGGCCAGCGCAGAAGAAAGTCCGGCATGCAGCGCGTGATCTCCGGCGAGAAGGAAAGCGGAAGGATTCCCACCGTCAGGATGGCGGCGAGAAAGAGCGGCAGGATGATCGATGCTTGCACCCAGCCCTGTCGAATGTACTCGGGCGGTTTCCCAGCCAGCTCGCGCAGGCGGATGTTGTCGAACCGGACCCGTTTCTCCACGGCTCCGGCGGCGCTGAAGCCGATCGTCATCTTCAGCTCCGGCGCGCGGTCAGTGCGCAAGACGTTTACGACCCGGCCGTTCAGTCGCACGGTGCAGGTTTGGTCGGCGAGCAGAATCATCATTTCGTTAGGCCGGCCCGGCGCTTCGAGGCTTGCTCCCTTCGCCTCCTGTTGCCTAACGACGCCGCCCGTCGTGCAGGTCGGATCGCGTCCCTTCACGCCCTCGCCGCCGAGGTGAATTGTCAGGCCGAATTGTTCCGTCGCACCGGGCGGCAAACTTCCCTCCAGCCGGATCTCCGCCTCCGACAATCGTGAGGGCATGACGAAGTCAAAACCGAGAACGAAATTCCCAAACCCGCGGCCGCCGAACCACTTCCCGGCTTCGCTCTTCTCAGCCCCGGAATTGGTCTTTTCCACCGCTGGATCGGCTGCGCTGAGCGGGTCCGCCGTCCACATCGCGCGCTGACCGACCCGGAAGAATTGGAGATTGAGGTGAACGAAAACCCCCGCGACGAGCAGGAAGGCAAAGAAGGCGAGGAGAAGGAAGAGGAATCCAAGGCCTTTCGTCGGCAGATCGCTCAGCCACCAGCCGAAGAGACGCGGGAAGAGCAGCATTCCTGCAAGGGCGAGACCGAGGGTTGTCATGTTCAGGAGGACGTTGCGGAAATAGATCGCCAGCACCGTCCAAGTATCCGCGCCGAGCCAGCCGAGCTTCGGCGTCAGATAATTACTGAAGCGGCGCAGGAAACGGATTTCCTCCGGGGCGGAACCTCCCGGCTGCTGGTTCCACCTCGTGCGCAAGGCGTCGGCGACGCCCTCCAATTTCCGGCCCCGCCGATGAATCCACGCCACCAGCCAGCTCCCGATGTAACCGCCGCCCGAAACGGTCGAAAGATAATGAAATCGTCGCAGCAAACGGAGGTCGGCCAGTGCCTGCAGCACCCCAAGGCAAAACGTCGCGCTGCGAATTCCGCCGCCGGAAAATGAAAGCCCGGCCAGCCGTGAATAATGCGCGCGATTGAAGACGTTTTCGTGCTCCGCATTTTCCGCAATCTGGAAGGCGTCCAATTCGGCGCTCAGGACCTGCCTGAATTCGCAGGAAGCCTTTTTCTGGGCGGCAGTTTGTTTGGCGCTCATGCCGCCGACGGTTTAACAGAGTAAAAGCCCGGTTGGATAGCGGAAAATCCGCCGGCGGCAATCCGTTAGGAACGAAAGGCATTCCTCGTCCCGGACAGAGGAGGTGGCTGGAGAGGGAATTGAACCCCCGACACGAGGATTTTCAGTCCTCTGCTCTACCAACTGAGCTATCCAGCCGCGGGCTCTCACTATGGCGGATTCTCCCGAGCAGGCAAGCGGTCGTCTCGACCCGCGGACTCGGCCCGGACTGCGGCCGAATCCCCCCTAACGAAAAGCAGATGGCCGCCCTCCGAGACCCAAACCGGCTAACGAAAAGTGCGCGGCAGATCGACCGCCTCGTTCAACAAATGCAGGTAGAGCGGACGCGAGATTTCCTTCGCGCCGAATTGCTCGAGATGCGGCGTGAGCCATTGCGTGTCGAGCAGGGTGAAACGGCGCGCGCGCAGATGCTCGACCAGCGCCCAGAGTGCAATCTTCGACGCGCCCGTCGCGCGATGAAACATCGACTCGCCGAAAAACACGCCACCGATCGCGACCCCGTAGAGGCCGCCCGCCAGCTCGTCAGGCGACCACGCTTCGACTGAGTGCGCCCAGCCGAGCCGGTGCAGATGGACGTAGCTTTCGATGATCTCTTGGTTGATCCAGGTCTCCGCCCGCTCGGCGCAGGCGCGCATCACCTCCTCGAAGGCGGTGTCGATCCGGATCTCGATCGGCCGAGTCCGCCGTTCGCGCTTCAGGCCGTGCGGAATGTGGAAGGTCTCGAGCGGCAGAATCGCGCGCGGATCGGGCGAGAACCAGCGAATCTCGCCATCTTCCATCGCCATCGGGAAAACGCCCAGGCGATAGGCATGCAAAAGCAGGTCGGGATCAATCATCAGCCGATTATTTTTGCTCTGATTCGGCTGCAGATCGGCCTCCGCGCGGCTCTTCTCTTGCAAAGCCCGCGCCGCCCTCTAACATCTCTCGATGAAGGCCCTCTGTCTCCTTTTTCTCCTCACCGGGATGAGCGGATGCGCCGAGAACACGCCGCCGGCCGAGGAGGTGCGCGAGCATTTCGAGCGCGGCCTTTCCGGCCAAGGTCATCTCGTTCCGCTCGATCAACCCGACCAGCCGATTGCGCGCCCGGAGAGCGCCGCGCCCGCTCCGCGTTGAGTTGTGAAGACCCCGGCTCATTCTCGTATTCTCATTCTCGATTTCGGTTCCCAGTACACCCAGGTGATCGCGCGCCGGGTGCGCGAGTGCCAGGTCTATTCTGAGATCGTTAGGCATGACATCACCGCGCCCGAAATCGAGCGGATCGCTCCGAAGGGCGTCATCCTCTCCGGCGGTCCCGCCAGTGTCTACGAAAAGAGCGCCCCGCAGATCGATCTCCAGATCTTTTCGTTAGGCATTCCGGTTCTCGGGATCTGCTACGGGATGCAATTGATGGCGCGCCATCTCGGCGGCGAAGTGGAATTCAGCAGCCGGCGCGAGTACGGCGGCGGGCTTTTGCAAATCGACGAGCGCCCTCCGCTCTTCGACGGGCTGGGCGAGCATATCGACATCTGGAATAGCCACGGCGACAAGCTGACCGCGCTCCCGGAAGGCTTCCGCGCCATCGCTCACACCGAGAATTCCCTCTTCGCCGCGATCGAAGATCCGGAGCGCAAACTCTACGCGCTCCAGTTTCACCCCGAAGTCTCGCACACACCGCGGGGCAAGGAGATCATCGAGAATTTCCTCTTTCGCATCTGCCATTGCGCGATGGACTGGACGATGGGCTCGTTCATCGACGAAGCCTGCGAACGCGTCCGCCAGCAGGTCGGCGACCGGCAGGTCGTCCTCGGCCTGAGCGGAGGAGTCGATTCCTCGGTCGCGGCCGCCCTCCTGCACAAGGCGATCGGTGATCAGCTCACCTGCATCTTCGTTAACAACGGGCTTCTGCGCGAAAACGAAGCCGAAGTCGTGCAGCGCGTCTTCGGTGAGAATTTCCAGATCAAACTCAAATACGTCGACGCTTCCGATCGTTTCCTCCGCCTCCTCGAGGGCGTGACCGACCCGGAAAAGAAACGCAAGATCATCGGCAACGAATTCATCCGGGTCTTCGAAGACGCGGTCGTCGATCTCTCCGCCGAGAGCGGCCAGTCCGAAATGGGAGATCACCAATTCAAGTTCCTCGCCCAGGGGACACTCTACCCCGACGTGATTGAGAGCGTCGCGATCGGCGGCAATCCCGCTTCGCTCATCAAGAGCCATCATAACGTCGGTGGCCTGCCGGAAAAGATGAACTTCGAGCTCGTCGAACCGCTCCGGCAACTCTTCAAAGACGAAGTCCGCCAGGCTGGCCAGCAGCTGGGCTTGCCTAACGAGATCGTGCATCGCCAGCCTTTTCCCGGGCCGGGGCTGGCCGTCCGCATTCTGGGCGAAGTGACGGAGGAAAGACTCCGCATTTTGCGCGAAGCCGACACCATCGTGGAGAGCGAAATGAAATCCTCCGAATGGTACTACCGCGTCTGGCAATCCTTCGCCGTCCTCCTCCCCGTCCGCTCCGTCGGCGTGATGGGCGACCAGCGCACCTACGACAACACAATCGCGCTCCGCATTGTCGAGAGCCAGGATGGCATGACGGCCGGCTGGGTCCGTTTGCCCTATGAAATTCTGGCCCGCATCTCGAGCCGCATCGTGAACGAAGTCAAAGGCGTCAACCGCGTCTGCTACGACATCTCGACCAAGCCGCCGAGCACGATCGAGTGGGAGTGATGGGGATTCAAATCCTCGACACCCAGCATCTCGGCCGGCCCGGGATTATCGCGGCGATCGCGCTCGAAACAGAGGAGGGGATCGCACTTTTCGATACCGGCCCGGCCTCTACCTTCGATAAGATTTCGCAGGCGATGGAGAGAGCCGGTTTTTCGCCTAACGACGTCCGCCAGGTTTTTCTCAGCCATATTCACCTCGATCACGCCGGCGCCGCCTGGCGTTTCGCTTCGTTAGGCGCGACCATCCATGTCCATCCGCGCGGGGCGCATCATCTGGTCGATCCCTCGCGCCTGATGGAATCCGCCACCCGCATTTTCGGAGAGGAAATGGAGCGGCTCTGGGGAGAGATGCGGCCGATTCCATCGAGCCAAGTGCGGGTGACGGAGGACAACGGGCTCATCCGCGCCGGCGAATTTGAGGTCCGCGCGCTCGCCACCCCGGGACACGCTTCGCACCACAACGCCTACCAATGGAACGACAATATCTTCGGCGGCGACGCTGCCGGGGTGCGCCTCGACGGCGGGCCGCCGGTGCCGCCATTCGTCCCGCCGGAACTGCAGATCGAATCGTGGCTCGAATCGATCGCGCGTCTCCGTTCGTTAGGCGCGACTCGCCTCTATCTCCCGCACTTCGGCCTCGTCGAGGGCAACCTCGCCGCGCACTTCGAGGCGCTCACCGAGCGGGTCCGGCGCTGGGCCGATTGGTTCCGCGACGAATTGCGCCAGGGCCGCGCCCAAACCGAGCTGGTCCCAGACTTCGCCGCCTATGAAGCGAGGGACATCATCGAATCCGGCGCCGCTCCCGAACGCGTCTCCGATTACGAACGAGCCGATCCGAGTTTCATGGCTGTGACCGCCTCGATTCGCTACTGGCAAAAGTACCACCCGGAAGCTCTCGGCGCCTCGGTTCCCGACCCCCGCTCCGCCTAGGCGAGCAACTCGGCCAGATCGTCCGTCGTTAGGCCGGTCATGAGCGGCTCCTCCGTCTCGAGCATCGCGCTCGCCATCTCGCGCTTCCGCTTTTGCAGATGGAGAATCTTTTCCTCGACCGTGTCGCGCGCGATCAACTTGTAGGAGGAGACAACGCGCGTCTGCCCGATGCGATGGGCGCGATCGGTCGCCTGCGCTTCGACGGCCGCATTCCACCACGGGTCGAAATGGATCACGCTGTCGGCCGCGGAAAGATTGAGGCCGACCCCGCCCGCCTTCAGGCTGATGAGGAAAACCGGAATCGTCTCGTCGTTCTGGAAGCGATCAACTTCCTCCTGCCGCCTTCTCGTTAGGCCGGCAAGATAACAATGGGCGGTGCCAGCCTTCGCCAGGCGTTCCCGGATGAGATCGAGCATCCGGACGAACTGGCTGAAGATGAGGACGCGATGGCCGCCGTCGATAATTTCTTCGAGCAGCTCGTCGAGCAGATCGAGCTTGGCCGAAGTCTCCATCTTGTCGTTAGGCGAAAGGCCGAGCAGGCGCGGATCGCAGCAGGTCTGGCGCAGCCGAAGCAGGCCGGTCAGCATCCGCACCCGGCTTGCGCCCTCGTTCCCTCCGGTTACGCCGAGGCTCTGCTGGATCTCGCGCAGGAGGGCGCTGTAGGTCGCGCGCTGCGCCGGGCCGAGATCGCAGGGCACGACCTGCTCGATCTTCTCCGGCAGCTCGCGCGCGACCTCGCTCTTGCGGCGGCGGAGCAGAAATGGCCGGAGGCGGCGGGAGAGCCGGCGTTGCAAAATCGGATCGGTAGTCGTCGTTAGGGGACGCTCGTAGCGCTCGCGAAAGTCCGTCCGCGTCCCGAGATAACCGGGCGCGACGAAATTCATCAGCGACCAAAGATCGCGGACCGAGTTTTCCAGCGGCGTGCCGGTCAGGACGAAACGCCGGCTCGCCCGCAGGCTGAAGGCGGCCTGAGCATTTTGTGTCTCGGGATTCTTGATGTGCTGCGCCTCGTCCAGCACGACGCTGCGGAAGCGGAGTCCGGCATAGATCTCGGCGTCGCGTCGGAGCAATCCGTAGCTCGTTAGGCCAAGATCAAACTCCGCCAGGCGAGCGATCTTCTCCTCGCGCTCCGGCCCGTCGATTCGCAGCACGCGCAGCTCTGGAGCAAAGCGTGCCGCTTCGCGCTGCCAGTTGGAGAGAAGCGAAGTTGGGCAAACGATCAGGGCCGGTCCATGCCCGCGATCGAGCTGGAGAAAAGCGAGGGCCTGGACGGTTTTGCCGAGGCCCATCTCGTCCGCCAGGATGCCACCGAGATCCTGGGCGGCGAGCGCGGCCAGCCAGCGCACGCCGGTTCGCTGATAATCGCGCAACTGCGCCTCGAGCGAACCGAGCGACGGCAGCCCGCGCTCCTCGTGCAGGATTTGCGCGGCGCCGATCAGACGCGCGCCGATTTCCTCAGCCGTGTTCGTTAGGTAAGCGGCTTGGATGTTTTTCAGCCGATAAAGACCGGGCTGGCTCTGGCGCGGATCGGCATCGCGCAGGACCTGCTCGAAATCGTCCAGCGCCGCCGGATCGAGCACCGCGGTCCTGCCACTCGTTAGGCGCAGCTGCGTCTGGCCGGAACGGAGCAGGCGTTGCACTTCCGAAAGAGGAATCGCCTCGCCCGTCGCGGTCGCGAGTGAGTATTTCATCTCGAACCAATCTTCGCCCGAGCGGACGATCTCGATCGCGGGCGCGACCGGCTCCAACTCCCCGCTCGCCTTCTCGAGCCGCGGCGTCAGCGAGATCTCCCACGTCCTGGGCAAGGCCGGAAAATTGAAAGCGAAGAAACGCACAATCTGCCCGGCATCGCGTATCTCGAAACCGTTCGCGCCGGACGAGAAACCGGCCGCGTCGAGACGAAGGAGCGCAGTGCGTTCGGCCGCGAGATTACGCAGCAACAAGCGATTGTTAGGCAGATCGCGGACGACGAAGTTTCGTTGAGGATCGGACAGCGGCGGAAAGACCGGCTGATCGCCGTAGCGGCAACGAAGTGTCGCATGCAGGTGTTGGAGTGAACCTTCCAGCGCGAGGCTAAAAATCGGCTGCGCCTCCGCGACCACCGGAAGCGAAAGACCGGGCGGCAGCTCGACCTCCGCCACTTCCCGCCAGAGCGGCAGCTCGAGGGCAAGGAATTCATCGACCTGCTCCCCCTCCAGGCGCGACGGTTCGCGCAAGACACTCGTTAGGCGAGCCGGCAACTGCGGGCCTATCTCGAGAAAATCGCCGTGCCGGAGAAGCCATCCTTCCATCCCGGCGAGCAGCGGAAATTCATCCTCGTGCAGGCGAGCGGATAATTCGAAACCGCGGCTCGTCTTTCGCCACAAGATCCTTGGTCGATAGACTTCCTCTGAAACGCGCGCCAAAGCCTTTTTCCCAAAGGTGAGCCGGGGATGACCGCGCAGCGACGGCAGCCAGCGGAGAAAGCTTTCAGCGCCCAGCATGTTCACCGCCCCAATCTTCCGGCCTAACGAGGCAATCGCGGCGAGGTCCGCCTCATCGCAGCCGAAACGTGCGCCGAGCGGGAGCGCGTCGAGCGTCAGCCGGCGGCCCGCCAATTCCGCCTCGATGCAAATCATGATCTGCCTTTTTTCCCAGGCGGCGCGGAAATTTGGCGGGAGGATGAAATGGAGGAGGAGCGGCGTCGCACCATCTTCGCCTAACGAAACGAAACGCTCATCAGCTCCCGGCTCCGCTTCGTTAGGCGGAGCGATCCTGGAAGGGGCCGGCGCCGGCGCGAGCCAGGCGAGCCCGACGGCGAGGGAGTGGGCGCAGACTTTCCCCCACTCTCGCGACTCGCGGCAGGTGCAGATATTTTCCAGGTCGCTCGCGCTCCCGATGCGCAACCCAGCGCGATAACGTTTCTGTCCCTCGCGCACTTCGCCGGCGAGGAGCGGCGGATCATAGCGGGCCGCTGTCACACGACCAGTTTTGACCAGTTCGCGCGCC
>DASXDC010000278.1:0-17855 GCA_036490855.1 Chthoniobacterales bacterium | reverse complement strand
TCTGGGGAGCGCGCCCGCCTCGGGCGCTGGTTTCGGCGCCCCGCCGAAACGAACTTTAAGAACTTTGTTCGGCGCCTCGCCGAAACGAACTTTAAGAAGTTTGCATGTCCTCTTCGAAGCCCGCGATTTATCTCATCGCGGGGCGACCGGTCGGCGAGACTCGGGAGCGGCGTCCCGACCTGTTCGACGACATGATCCGAGGCTATCTAGAAGGGCCGGTGTCGGCGGCTACGCGTGTCACGTCGGAGGAGCTGTTTCTCCCGCTCGATTACGATCGCGACATGCTCCACGGCACGGCCCATATACCCGGCACGGGCGTCGATGGTCACCTGCGCGCGCGCGTCACAATTCGGCTGTTCAGTTCTAAGATCACGCTTAGAAGAGTGCCGCGATGAATTCGCCTAACGGGCCGTCGAATATTTAAACCTGGCGGGTTTGAAGGAGAGTCTGGCTGCAAGTGACGCAGAGAAGGCTGGAGGAGCAAAGGTGACTGATCCTCACTCTAAAAGTCTCGGAGAGGCTGTGCCGAGAGTCTGGGAGCCGACGGTAGGCTTGCAAAAGAGTGGGCAGAGGCCTTTTCCGTCTGTAGGTTTTACTTGTGTGGGCGAGTTTTTCGAGGTTATGCACGAGGCAGTAGAGCAACCACTGGATGTTGACCTTGACCCGCCCGCGAGAGGTGAAGTGGTCGAGCCGCTTATTGCTCTGCAGGTTGGCAAAGACCGGCTCGTCGACCTTGCGCCGCATCCGTGCGCTGAGAGTGGCGGGGCGGGCAACGCCCAGGATGGCGAAGCGGTGGTGATTGACCAACTCATTATTTGAGGCTGCTTCGGCAGGCAGCGGCGGGCGAATGCCAGCTCTGCCGCCGCGGCCGCTGTTGCACCGGAGCGTTAACGTCACCTGTTTATTCTCCTGGTTTAGCTCGTCCCCTTCCGCGCCGGCTTGCTGAATCTGTGTTGTGACACGGGTTCCGTCAGGTTTTTGATCCTAAGCCCGCTGTCCGTCAAAACAGGGCTACCCAAGATTGCCCCCGGGTCTGCCCCATTTGTTGGTTCGTCCCAGCGGCGATTTTTGCGCTTGCCTCTTCGCTCCGTTAACGGTCACTCTGAACCGATGAAACCTGAGGTCGCAGATCGAAAGAAGGCGTATTTCGCGGTCCGGATTTGGCTTTCGATAACCTCTTAGCGGGATTTCAATGGGATGTTTGCCTCTCTGCATCTCCTCGCCGCGGCTGCGATTGGGATCTGGCTTCTTCGACGCTTGCTGGGCGCTCGCCTGGATTTTCCCGAGCAAATATTAGGCGGGCTAGCTGCCGGTTGGGTTTTGGCGGCCTGGACCGCTTACCTGGTTGCGAGGGTGCAAAGAACGCTCGCCTACCGCTCCATGGTTGGTTTGACGATCCTTTTCTGCCTGGCCGCCGTGGTTCTCTGGTCGTTGTCTGTTCGCCGGGCGAAAAACTCTGAACGTTGCTTTCGGGTGCAGGTCCGGCCGCACTTCCCTCTCTTTTTGCTCCTCGTCTTCACGGGCTGTTTCTACAGTTACTCCTTTGCCATCCAGAGTTTCCCGCTCAAGCAGGCCGGTCTTTACACCGGTATGTCCATGTTTGCCGACATGCCTTTTCATCTTTCGATGATCACCTCCTTTCTTTACGGCGATAACTTTCCTCCCGTTTATCCTCTCTTTCCGCCCGATCCGTTGACTTACCCTTTCCTGCCCGACTTTCAGGCGGCGGTTCTGATGAAACTGGGACTGAGTATCAACGCCGCGCTGGTTATGACCGGGGTGCCGTTATCCATCGCCTTGACCGGGCTGCTTTACTGCCTCGCCAAGCGTTTGCTCGGGCGCTGGCCAGCCGCGATTCTGGCGACCTTCCTTTTCCTGCTCGGGGGTGGTTTTGGCTTTCTCTATTTTTTGGAAGATTGGCGTAAGGCCTGGGAGGGATTCTACCAATTCCTGACCCACCAGCCCCTGAATTACGCGCACGAGGGCAACCTGGCGCTTTATTGGGATAACGTCATTGTAGGTCAGATTCTCCCGCAGCGCCCGAGCGTGTATGGAATGGCGATCGCCTTTCTTGTCTCAATCCTTTTCGCCGGTGTTTGGCGGCGCTGGGTGGAGGAAAAGCCACGGGGACGTTGGGACGGCTGGCCGGATTTACTCGTCGCGGGCGTCCTGGTCGGACTCCTGCCCCGGGTGCATTCTTTCACCTTTATTGCGCTTGGTCTGGTCAGCATCGGATGCTTCCTCCTCCGTCCACGGTTGGCTTGGTTGATCTTCTGGCTTTCCGCTGTCTTACTCGCTCTGCCACAGGTCATAGAGGTGCATCAACACATCGCAAACCGGGATTTCTTTTATCTCCAGCCGGGCTGGATGGGGAATGATGAAAAGAACTGGCCGCTCTTCTGGCTGCGCAACTTTGGCCTGCCTTTGCTCCTCATCTTCCCGGCCTGGTTCGCGACCTCCCGGACCTGGCGCATGTTCTATCTGCCGTATGCGCTTCTGTTCGTCTTCTGTTTTTTCGTCTCGATCTCTCCTGACCCGTATAACAACACCAAGCTTTTCTATTACTGGTATGCCCTGACCAGCATTCTCGTGGCGGGCTGGCTCTATAAACTGGCGGCGGAGCAGGAGCAGCGTTTCCTCGCCTTGTTACTGGTGATAATCTCGACGGCGACCGGATTCGTTAGCTATGTGCATGGAGGATTCAATTCCTGGCTCATGTTCAGCCGTCCAGAGATGGCCGCGGCCGAATTCGCCCGGGAGAAGATGCCGCCTCGGACAGTGATAATGGCCGCTCCTATTTTCCAGCAGCCGATTGTTTGCCTGGCGGGCCGGGCGACGGTTCTGGGGTTCGGGGCCTGGCTTTGGAGTCACGGATATACCGATGGCGAGATCCGTGAGAGACTGGAGGATATCAGAGTAGTCTACAACGGCGGACCGGCGACGCGAGAGATCCTGGAGCAATATGGGGTCTCTTATATTTATTACAGCCAAGCCGAACGGCAAGCGTTCCATCTCAAGTCCCTCCCGGCAAACTGGCCTTTCCCGGCTGTTTTTCACGCCGGGGATATTACGATCTATAAAGTGCGCTGAACCCGTCTCCGCCGACGCTTTTCGCTCTTAGCTCGCGACGACTGGCTCAGCCAGGCCGGTGGTCTCGGCCATCACTTCGTCGGTCTGGGTAACGCGGACGACTTCTTCGATCGTTGTCTTGCCTTCCGCGACGCGCCTCCAGCCATCCTGGCGTAGAGTCATCATGCCCTGGCCAATGGCCGCCTGTTTTAGCTCGCCACCGTCGCGCTTCTGCATGATAAGTCGCTTCAATGGCTCGGTCACGACACAGATCTCGTAGATCGCGAGCCGGCCCTGGTAGCCGGTCTGGCGGCAATTCTCGCACCCTGCGCCGCGATGGAAGGTCATTCCCTTTTGGTGGGGGAAATTGATTTCCTCGAGATATTCGCGCGGATATTCAACCTTCTCCGAGCAATCGGGGCAGATGGTGCGGACGAGTCGTTGGGCAAGAAACGCCTTCACGACCGAAGCGAGAAGGAACGGCTCGACATCCATGTCGAGGAGACGGGTGATGCCGCCGACGGCGTCGTTCGTGTGGAGGGTGCTAAAGACGAGGTGACCGGTCATGGCGGCGCGGATCGCGATGTCGGCCGTCTCGACGTCACGAATTTCTCCCACCATGACGACGTTGGGATCCTGGCGAAGGATGTGGCGCAGACCCTTCGCGAAAGTGAGGTCGATCTCCGGTTTCACATCGATCTGCGAAACGCCCGGGAGCCGGTATTCGACCGGTTCTTCGATCGTGATGATGCGGCGCTGGACGGAGTTAATGCTGCTGAGGAAGCAATAGAGCGATGTCGATTTGCCCGAACCGGTCGGGCCGGTAACGAGAACGATTCCGTTAGGCTGGGCGAGGAGCGACTTCATGATCCGCGTCTGCGCCGGGCTCATGTCGAGGCGCTCGAAGCCGAAAGCCTTTTGCTGGTCGCGGGCGAGGAGACGGAGGCTGATCGATTCGCCGTTCACAGTCGGGATGGTGGAAACGCGAACGTCGATTGTTTGCTCGGCCGATTGCAGATTGATGCGGCCGTCCTGCGGCAGCCGGCGCTCGGCGATGTCCATATGCGCCATGACTTTTAAGCGCGAGATGATGGCCGACTGGAGAAGGCGGAGTTGTGGCGGGACGGCGACTTCGTGCAGGATGCCGTCAATCCGATAACGAATGCGGAGATCGTTCTCGAGCGGTTCGACATGAATGTCGGTCGCGCGCTCGTGGATCGCTTCGCGGATGATCTGGTTAACGAACTTGACGACCGAAGCCTCCGGATCGTCGGCGTTCAGGTCCGTGCTCGTCTCGATATCCTGCAGGCCTTCGAAGGAACGATTGGTCTTGAGAATTTCGTCGAAGGTTTCGGCGCCGACGCCGTAGAGCGTCTTCATGGCGCGAAGGATTTGCGGGCGTGGAACGAGAACCCATTCGGCCGGCTTGTCGAGCAGTTGCGAAGCGAGCTGGCGGCCGGTGGAGTTAAAAAGATCGAAGGTCGCGAGAACGACGGCACTTTCCTTGACCTCGATCGGCAGGATCTGGTGCTGGAAAACGAAGCGGCTCGGGAGCACGCCTAAGGTGGCGCGCTCGATTCGTTTCGCATCGACCGAGACGACGGGCACGCCGAAAAATTCACCGATGGCGTTGAGGAATTTCTGTTCGTCAACCTTGCCGGAGTTGAGGACTTCCTCGGTCCAGGAATTTCCGTTGAGGTTGGCGGTGAGAGCGGCGGCATCTTCGCGCGAAGGCACGCCGCTGGCGAGAAGGATATCGACGAGAGATTTGTTCAGCGCTGGACTCATCTCCGTATATTACGGCAAATGCAGCCCGCTGCGAACTCCGCGGGTCAGAGTGCCGGTGATGATCTGGGAATTATTCCTCTGCATCCGGGCAATGGCGGCGCTGACTTCAACCGAGAAAACTCCATCGACCGGGCCGCAATAGTAGCCGCGCCGGTAGAGGGCAGTCTGGAGCGCGCCGACGTAGGCCGGATCGCTCGTGAGTGAAACTCCCGACTGGAAATAGTAACCGATGCGGCAATGGCGCGGCGCGAGATCGACCCGATTTACATAGGGCATCTGATGGAGGAGCCCCAAGTCATCGCGTTGCGCGAGAGGGTCGGTGTAGAAAAGATTGTCAGCCAAGGAAGCGAATGGCAGGAGGCAAACCGAAACGAGAAGAGTGATCAGAGTGGAGCGCATGAAAAGAGCAACTTACTTGTCGATCGGCAGATCGGGCGGCGGCAAACTCTTTCCATCGCTGATCGGCGGGCAATCGGGACAATCGTCCTCATCGAGCTCGGGACCGAAATGTGTCTTGCCCTCCTGCTTACCGCGCGCGCGATAGAGCTCCAGTTTCGAGAGCATGACTTCCGGCCGCATCAGGACGATCAACTCCGTCCGGGTTTTGGTTTTTAAGGTGTCGGCGAAGAGTCCGCCGATGAGCGGAATCCGATCGAGAATCGGGAAGCCGGTGCGGTTGCGCCGGTTCTCATCCTGAATCAACCCTCCGAGGACAATCGTGGATCGATTGGGAGCCGAAACCGTAGTGCGGATGTAGCGGGTGGAGATATTGGGAATCGCGTTACCATCGATCGTGGTCGTGCCTGCGATGCTGTCCACCTTTTGCAGGATATCGAGCGAGACTTCCTTTTCGGAGTTGATCAGCGGCACCACTTCGAGCTGAAGCGCGACTTTCTTGAACTCGATGTTCGTTTGCTGCGCCAGGCCGGTATTGATGATTCCGCCGCCGGTCGAGGATGAAATCGTGTTCGTCGGGACGGGCACTTCGGTTCCGGAGGCGATGATCGCCTTCTTGTTGTTGCTCGTGAAAACAGTCGGCCGGGAAACGGTGCGGAATCGACCGGTGGAATCGAGCGCTTTGACGATTGCGGCGAGCGTATTCCCAGCGGCGACATAAGCGGTCGCCTGGCCGGTCGGCAAACTGGCGAACGTCGGGAAGGTGATCAGGCTCGCTGGGTCAAGAATCGGCGCGCCGGTAAAGCTCCCTGCGCCGCCGACGCCGATCGGAGCCGCGCCGCCGCCGAGGTTGTTCTTTTTGAACTGCAGAAAATAATCGACTCCGAATTCCTCATTGTTGGTCAGCGACAGTTCGCCGATCACGGTGCTGAGCGCGACCTGGGGCGCTTTCACGTCCATCTCGTCCAGAATCTTCGTAACTTTCACGACTACCTCGCGATTGCCGAGCACAATGATGCTGTTGGCGCGCGAATCGGCGATCAACTTCGTATTCCCGACCGTGACGGCCTGCGGCGCGGTGTTGACCGGCTCGGTGGAAAGCTCTTCGTTGACCTGCAGGGTGCTGTCACTCGCCGTGCCGCTCAGATTCGTGTTAGACGGGCTGGGCGACGGATTCGACCGGGGGTTGCGTCCCTGCTGCTGTTGGGGATTGAGTCCCTGGCCTTGCTGATTCTCTTCGCCCGGCTCGGTCAGCGCCTGCACCAGGACTGGGAGGACGTCGCCGGCCGCGATGTATTTCAGCGGCCTAACGACCGGTTTGCCAAATTCCACATTGGCATCGAACTCCGAGATTAGCTTCTCGATAAAGGGCAAATTGATCGGGCGGGTGATGACGTGAATCCGATTCGTCCGCACGTCGGCTTCGAGCTTGATCTTGCCGACGACGAGCGACTCCTCGGAGAGGACCGCGCTTTCCTCCTCGCCGCCCTGTTGCGCGGGCGGAATAATTCCGCGCACCCGGCGGATGCCGCCCGTTTGCGGCGTCTGGTCGTTCTTTTCAAAAATATCCTTCAGCATGTCGACCACCTTCTGGGCGTCGGCGCGCTCGAGTTTGAAGAATTTGCTCGTCACTTGCGCGGGCGCGACGTCGAGCTGCTGCACCATCGTCACCATCTTGCGCAGAACGTCGGCGCTCTGGGTGATGAGGAGGCTGGAGGATTTCGGCAGGGCAAGGATCGGCGCCTGACCGCCGATGCCGGCCAGATATTGGGAAAGGACCTGCTGCAATTCCTGCGGATCGGCGTAATCGAGCCGGAAGAGGTAGCTCACCACTTGCGCGCCATCGGGCAGATCGGCCGGATCGGAAATGATCGGGACGGCGGCGGCCCGCGGATTTTTATTGATCCCGATGACCTCGACGATGTCGCCCTCGGCCGGGACGAGCGAATAGCCATTGAGGGCGAGGTTCATCTCGATGATGCGGATGGCCTCGTCGCGCGGGACGGGCTTGGCGAGGAAGATATTGACCTTGCCTTGGACGTTGTTGTCCATCACAAGCTTTTTCCCGGTCAGATTCTCGTAGAGATGCAGGACGTCGAGCACGTCACTGTTTGGATACTGCATCGTGACCATGTCGGCCGGATGATTGGAATTGCGGTTGCCCGTCGAGCCAGGCGGGACGAAAGGCGTCGGGCGATGGAGTTGAGCGGGCAATGAAACCGCGGTGACGAAAACCAGACCGACGCAGAGAAGGATGCGGCGAAGCACGCGCTTATCTAAATGTTTGCCGTGATAAGGTCAACAGACGGCACGGAGAAAACTCGACCGGGAGAGGAAGTTGCGAGAGGATGCGGCGATGAGGCGATCGTGCGGGCGCTGGCTAACGCTATCGTTAGGTGTCGTTATGCTCGGCGCCGGTTGCGATCGTCCGGAGCAGCCGGCGGCGATCCGGGCCGTGCTCGACGCCCAGGTCGCAGCGTGGAATCGCGGCGAGGTCGACGGCTTTATGGCGGGCTACGCACATTCTCCGAACACCACCTTCGTCTCGGGCGATGAAGTGACGCGCGGCTGGCAAACGGTGCGCGATCGCTATGCGAAGAAGTATGACAGCCGCGAGAAAATGGGGACGCTCACTTTTTCCGGCCTAACGATCACGCCGATCGCAGACGACGCCGCTCTTGTTCTCGGGAGCTGGAGCCTGGAACGGAAAGGCGATCGGCCGCACGGGAAATTCACGCTTCTCTTTCGCAGACTTCCGGAAGGGTGGCGGATCGTGCTCGATCACACCTCGTAGCCGGCCGTTTCAACTGCGCAGCTTTTCGAGCAGCCGGGCATGAATGGCGTCGAAGCCGCCGTTGCTGAAGACGATCACGACGTCGTTAGGCGCGAGAAGCGGCTCGATCCGCTCCACGATCGCGGTCGCGTCGCGCTCGTAAAACGCGAGCCGACCTGCCTCCGCGATCGCGGTCACGACCGCTTCCGGGTTGAGCCGTTCTTCCTCCGGGATCTGCTCGAGGGCGGCGATCTCGGCGATGAAAACGCCGTCGGCGAGCTGCAACGCGGCCGGTAGTTCCTCCTGGAAAACGGCGCGGCGGGTCGTGTTTGAGCGCGGCTCGAAGATCGCCCAAAGCCGCCGTCCCGCATAACGAATCCGGAGTGCGCTGAGCGTCTCGCGAATCGCGGTCGGATGATGTCCGAAGTCGTCGATCACCGTCACGCCGCGCGCTTCGCCGCGCACTTCCTGGCGGCGCGCAATCCCTTCGAAGCTCGTTAGGGCAGCCTGGATGACCTCCGGTTTGAGGCCGTAAAAACGCGCCGCGACCGCCGCCATGGCGGCATTGCGGACATTGAATTCGCCGATCATGGGCGAAACAAAAGTCGTCTCACCGACGCTGAAAGTGGAACCGCTCACATCATAGGAGACGTCGCGAATCCGTTCCGCGCAGTTTTCGGAAAAGCCAACTTCGACCAGCGGCGCGAGGCAGTCGCGGGTGACTGCGATGCAATTCGAATCGTCGCCGTTGAGCAGGATCATGCCATTTTGCGGGACGATGTTGACCAGGCGCTGAAAGCTCAGCTTGACCGCCGCGAGATCGGCGAAGATGTCGGCGTGATCGAACTCAATATTGTTGAGCACGAGCAGCTCAGGCAGGTAGTGGATGAACTTCGAGCGTTTGTCGAAAAACGCGGTGTCGTATTCGTCGCCCTCGATCACAAAATGCTTCGAGTCGTTGAAGAGCGCGCCTTGGCGGAGGTTGCGCGGCAGGCCGCCGATGACGTAGCCCGGATTGATTTCTCCCACCGTCAACATCCAGGCCAGAAGCGCGGTCGTGGTCGTTTTGCCGTGGGTGCCGGTGACGACGAGGTTGTGCCGCCCGCGGAGGAAATTTTCCTTCAACACTTCCGGGAGCGAGAGATAAAAGAGCTTGCGGTTCAGGACCGCCTCGACCTCCGGGTTGCCGCGCTTGATCGCGTTGCCGATCACGACGATCGCCGCGGGGTCGTTAGGCAAATTTTCCGCCCGGTATGGTTCCGTCAGGGCAATCCCGCGGGCGCGGAGAAAATCCGACATCGGGGGATAGACCTTTTCGTCCGATCCGGTCACGGTGCAGCCGCGTTCACGCAGCGCGGCCGCGACCGAGCCCATCGCCGTCCCGCAGATCCCGAGGAAGTGGAAATGCGGTGACGGCCGGTTCATGCGCCACCTCTAATCTGAGGCCAAAGAATTTGCCAGCGAGGGCGCGGGGTAAAGTAAGTCTAAATTTACCTCACGGTAATGGCTGATCGCTAAGCTGTTCCGGGTGAATAACCCGCTCGGCCGTTTCTTCCTCATCTTCTCTCTTCTTTGCTTCGGGCTTCCAGCGACGCTGGTCAGTGGAGCAGGCAATAAACTTCAGGATCCGGTTTCGGAAGTTTACGGCACGGCTGACGACGGAACGCCGCTCACCTGGACGGTCTTCACGCCGGCCGGCCTCGGCCCGTGGCCGGCGGTGCTGGTGATTCACGGCGGCCTCTGGCGCGGTGGCGAAGAAACCGATGCCGGCCCGACGCAATGCGCGCAGGATTTGGCCGACGCCGGGTATCTCGCCTTTTCGATTTCCTATCGGCTCGCACCGCCCGGATCGATCCCCGGGCAAACGTCGTTAGGCAGATTTCCGGATCAGCCTAACGATGTCCAACTGGCAGTGCGCGCGGCGCGAAACGATCCGCGCTGCAACGGCAAAGTAGGCGCGGTCGGCGGCTCGTCTGGCGGAAGCCACACCGCCTGGGTGGCGGCGACCGGGACGCGCGGCGACGACCGGATCGATGTCGGCGTTTCTCTTTCCGGTGTTTACGATCTCTCGGATTTCAGTCCCGACCCGGACGTGATCTTCCTCGTCGACGCCGCGACGAACTATGTTGGCGTCTCCTCGACCGACGTCACTGCGCTGCGGGCCGCTTCTCCCGCCTGGATCGCGGATGCAACCGTTTCGCCGCTGCTTCTGCTCGACAGCGCAGACGATATGATACCGGCGGCGCAACTGACCGACATGACTTCGCGGCTGGAGGCGGTCGGCTCGACCAATTTTGAAGCGCGCACGATCGACGGCAGCGAACATTCCTTCGAGTACTGGCCTGAGGTGAAGAACCTCTCCCTCAACTTCCTCGCGGACGGTTTCGCCGCGCCTGCCCCGACACCGACGCCCACTCCCAGCCCGACGCCTTCCGGGAATACGCTCCTCAACATCTCGACCCGGGCGCGGGCGGCGACCGGAACCAAGGTCCTGATCGGCGGCTTCATCATCGGGGAGGGGAGTGGAACGAAACGCGTCATCGTGCGTGCGATCGGGCCTTCGTTAGGCGCAGCCGGGGTAACTTCGGCGCTCGCCAATCCGAGCCTGCAACTGGTCGATTCGACCGGGAAACTAATCGCTGCCAACGACGACTGGATGAATGGGAGTCAGACCCAGGAAATTATCGACACGAAACTGGCGCCGGCCGATCCCAAGGAATCGGCCATCATCGCCACCCTCGCGCCCGGTGCTTACACCGCGGTCGTGACCGGCGTCGAAGGCACCCAAAACATCGCGCTCGTCGAAGTCTACGATCTCGACGACGAGAATCCTTCCCAGCTCCTCAACATCTCGACCCGAGGGATTGTGGACACCGGCGACGGGATCATGATCGCGGGGTCGATCATCGGCGGCACCGAAGTGCAGACGCTGGTCTTTCGTGGCCTCGGACCGTCGCTCTCGAGCTACTTTTCCGGGACGCTGCCGGATCCGAAGTTAACGCTGATCGACAGCCAGGGGACGACGATTTTCAGCAACGACAACTGGCAGGACGCCCAGGCGGCGGAGCTGACCGCGGCTGGTTTCGCCCCGGCTAATCCGCTTGAGTCGGCCATGATCGTTAGTCTGACGCCGGGTAATTACACCGCGCTCCTTTCAGACGCGCATGGGTCAACTGGGATCGGTCTGCTCGAAATCTATAACGTTACCTCGAGCCCCTAACGGGGTACTCGTTAGGCGAATTCTCAAACCGAATACGGAAACCGCGCCGCGTAGCGCAGTCGATCGAGGAAATTGGCCCGGCGTAGGTTGGGATCGTCAGGCCGCAGAATCTGCTGCTCCATCAGTGGCGTCCGGGCGACGATCGAACCGTCGGGACGCACCTCCTCGACCCGCCAGTATCGGTTCGTCAGATAGGAATCGCCGTGCGCGGCGGAGGCAATTTGATAGGCGTGGCGGCCCGGACGACGCGAGCTCTCGAGTACGCGATAGACAATCGGCGTGCCCGGCTGGAGGCGTCGTGGCAAAAAAGGAAAGGCGTGACCCTTTCCGAGGAGCCCGATCAAAGCGGCCATGCCGATCGGCAGGCTGAAAAGCAGAAGCGTAACCATGCTTCTCTTTCAGCATGGGTTATGCCCGAGTCTGTCCGGATATGGTCAGCCCTGCGCCCCGCTTTTCTGGTTCCGATCGTAGGGGACAATATTATCCCACTCTTCCGCGGAGGAACGGGCGACGAACGCCACCACGGGATCGGTCTCGCTCAGGTTGAAGACTTCATGCGGCACGCCCGGTTTGATGTAGATAAAGTCGCCCGCTTCATTCTCGATCGTTTTCGTTAGGCCGTCGCCGAACTCATGCCGCACCCTGCCTTCGAGAATGTAGAGGATGAGCTCGAAACCGACATGGATGTGGGCGTAAGCCACCCCGCCCGGCGGAATCGTGGCGATGTTGGCCGAGAGTTTCGTCGTGCCGACGTTCTTGGCCGACATGCCCTGTTTGTAATGGATGCCGTTCCAATCCCGACGCGCGCCTCCGCCGCGAATCGTCAGGATGCCGCCGTGATCCTCCACCTGGCTGAGCTGGATGTTGTCGTTCGTGTTTTTCATAAAGTTACCAATCTGTCTCGGCCTAACGGGGCGGCGAGCCGCGGAGCGCTTCGATTGCCGCCGCGTAGTCGCTCGCCTTGAAAATCGAGGTGCCGGCGACGAGGACATTGGCGCCGTTCTCGATTGAAAGGTGCGCCGTCTCCACGTTGATTCCGCCGTCGACTTCGATCTCGTAGTCCGCGCCTAACGAATCGCGCAGTTCATGTGCCCGCCGCACTTTTTCCATCATTTCGGGGCGAAACGATTGCCCACCGAAGCCGGGATGGACGGTCATGACAAGAAGGAGATCGACGTTAGGCAGATGCGGCTCGACCGCGGCGAAAGGCGTCGCCGGGTTCAGGGTGAGCCCGGCGCGGCAGCCCTGCGCCCGAATCAAACGCAGTGTCGCCGCGACCTCGTGTTTCGCTTCGGGCTCGATATGGATGGTAATGGAATTCGCGCCCGCAGCGGCGAAGCGCGGCACGTAATGATCGGCTCGCTCGATCATGAGATGCACGTCGAGCGGAAGAGTCGTTAGGCCGCGGACCAACTGCACGACGGCCGGGCCGAAGGAAATGTTATCGACAAACTGCCCATCCATGATGTCGAGGTGGAGCCAGTCCGCCCCGGCCGCGACGACACGTTGCAGATCGTCGGCCAGATGTCCGAAATCCGAGGCGAGGATGGAGGGGGCAACGAGGATTTTGCGCGCGGACATGCGGTGTCAGTCTGGACTGTGAAGAGAGTCGCGGTCAATCGAGACAATTGACCCGCGATCGCGCGGGCTGGGAGCGCAGAGGAGGTGAGCGGCGCGCGCCGTGATATCCCTTGACGCGGAGTTGCGCCGTTCCAAGATACATGGTTTTTCGCCTGTCCGGACGCGCGGCACAGCTTTCGCTTTGAAGGGTCGGCCGGCGTTGACGCAATTCTACGGCTTCTCTCATGTTAAACAGACTTTTCGGTTGGTTCTCCAGCGACATCGGGATCGATCTCGGAACCGCAAACACCCTCGTTTATGTCAAAGACCAGGGCATCGTCCTGCGCGAACCATCGGTCGTAGCGGTGCAGGCCGGCACTTCCAAGGTGCTGGCGGTCGGCGACGAGGCGAAACGGATGCTCGGGCGCACGCCGGCGAATATCGTCGCCGTCCGGCCGCTAAAGGATGGCGTCATCGCGGACTTCGAAGTGACCGAGGCGATGCTGCGCCATTTCATCACCAAGGTGCACAACAGCCGGGTGCGGGCGCGCCCGCGGGTCGTGATCGCAGTGCCATCCGGCATCACTGAAGTGGAAAAGCGCGCCGTCCGCGAGTCGGCCACCCATGCCGGCGCGCGGGAAGTTTATTTGATCGAAGAACCGATGGCGGCGGCGATCGGTGTCGGGCTGCCGGTGCAGGATCCGGCTGGCAACATGATCATCGACATCGGTGGCGGCACGACGGAGGTGGCCCTAATCTCGCTCTCAGGAATTGTCTTCTCTCGCAGCGTCCGAGTGGCGGGCGACGAGCTCGATGAAGCGATCGTGCAGTACATGAAGCGGGCTTACAATTTGATGATCGGCGAGCGCACCGCGGAAGAAATCAAGATCAAGATCGGCTCCGCCTATCCAAGCGACAAGGAGACGAGCGTGGAAGTGAAAGGGCGCGATCTCGTGGCCGGTCTGCCGAAGACCCTAACGATCACTTCCCAGGAAGTGCGCGAGGCTTTGCTCGAACCGATTTCGACGATCGTCGATTCAGTCCGAATCACCCTGGAACGTTGTCCGCCGGAGCTCTCGGCCGACCTGGTCGATCGCGGGCTGGTGCTGGCGGGCGGCGGCGCGCTGTTGCGCGGGTTCGATCGCCTGCTGAGCGAAGAAACCGGCCTCCCCGTCCATGTGGCGGAAGATCCTCTCAGCGCCGTCGCGGAAGGCACCGGGAAATGTCTGAACGAGATCAAGTTTCTCCGCCAGGTCGCGACCGCTGATCGCCAGTGGCGGCAGTGAGAAGATTCCGGATCGCAGGTTGCAGATCGGAGATTGTCCGGCCGCTCAAACCTGCACTCGCACACTTAAAATCTGAAATGGCATGAATCGCAGCAGCATTGTCGCGATCGTCATTTTCGCCGCGGCCCTGCTCGCGCTCCTCAGCATCGGCCCGCAGGCGACGCGAAAGATTCAGGCAACTTTTTTCCAGGTCATCTCCCCGTTTCTGAAAACCGGCTCGGGGCTCGAGCGCCAGATCACGTCTGTCCGTGCGGGATTGAAATCGCTCGAGGAACTGGAGAAGGAAAACGCTGCCCTCAAGGTCGAGAATCGTTCGCTCAAGGCGACGAACGAAGCGTTGCGCGATGTCGAGCACGAGGTCAATCGCCTGCGCCACGCGCTCAATTATCGGCAGCGTTCACTTTTCCGGCTCGTGCCGGCGGAGATCGTTTCGCGCGATTCCTCCACCTGGTGGCGCACGGTCACGATTAACCGCGGCGCGCAGGATGGACTCGAACCGGAGATGCCGGTTCTGACCGATGAAGGCCTCGTTGGGCGAACGACAACAGTAAGCGATTCGATCGCGGTCGTACTCTTGATCTCCGACGAAAATTGCCGCGTCGCGGCGAGCGTGGAAGGGACGCGTGAGCAGGGAATCGTCACTGGCGAGCGCGTCGCCGGCAGTCTCACGCCGATGCTCGACCTGAATTACCTTTCCAAACAGGCGGAGCTGAAGCCGGGGCAAAAGGTTTACACTTCGGGTGTGGGCGGCGTTTTTCCCTCCGGCCTTTTCGTGGGAACGGTGCGCAGTTTCCAGGTCCGCGCGCTCGATAGCCAGGCCAAGCTCGCGCCTGCGGTTGACCTCTCGAAACTGGAAGACGTCTTCGTTGTCATCGGCCGCAAATGATCTTCTTTCTCCTCCTCGCCGTGCTCGTCTTTGTCGCCCAGCTCGTCGAGATTTTCCTCCCGCCGCTCGACTGGATGTTCAACGCCCACATCTACATCGTGCCGGTGATCGTCTGCTATGGCGCGGTCGCGCTCCCTTTCCCGCTCATGCTCGCGCTTGCTTTCGTCGCAGGGTTCCTCTGGGACGCGATGACCGTGCAGGTGCTGGACCCGGCGCATGTTGAAATCTCCTTCGGATGGTCGATACTCCTCTACGCGGTCCTCGCCGCCATCATGCACGGTCTCAAGCCCTTGTTTAATCGGGGTCGGTGGGAAGTGCATTGTATCCTCAGCGGCGTCTACACAGCTCTCATTCTCCTCACCCAATATCTGATGATTTCTTTTCGGCGCGGCTCGATCATTTTTAACCGCGAGATCTGGTGGCAAATCGGCGGACCCGGCCTGCTCGCGATGCTGATGGCGCCGCTGATTTTTTGGTCGCTCCACTGGCTTTCGCGCCTCACCGGCAGCCCCTATCTACCCGAGGAAGAACGTTTCGATGAATTCTCGACGCGCTAAACCCATCTTCCGCATCCAATTCCTTGGGTTCTGCATGATTCTCGGGCTCGGCGCGCTCGTCTTCCGCCTCTGGTGGGTGCAGGTGGCGCGCGGTTATGAATGGACCGCGCGCATCCAGAGCAGCTCGGAAGCGACGGTCCGCATCCCGTCGATTCGGGGCGAGATTCGCGATCGCAACGGCGTTCCGCTGGTCCAGAATCGCGCCAGTTACGAAGTCGATTTTTATCTTCCGGAAATGGTCAAGGGCTACCGGCAACGCTACGGCCACCCGCCGGAGACCCAGTATCGAGCCACGATCAGCGGCATGCCGAAGGACATGAAGGAGCCCGATATCGTCAAGATCGTGAATGACGGCGTCGTCCCGCGCCTCGAGAGCCTCGACCTCGCGCGCGATTACAATGCGAATCAACTCCAGCGCCATTATCGCAACAACACCGAGGTCCCGTATTCCTATATCAAGGACATCGATTTCCAGACGATGGCGAAATTTTCCGAGCACGATGTCGGATTGCCCGGGGTCGACATCGCGATCAAGCCGGTCCGTTCCTACGTCTACGGCGCGCTCGCCTCGCACTTGTTAGGCTACGTCGGCGCGCCGGACGACACCAACACGGAGGAGGCGCGCAAGTACACCTTTTATCAGGGCGACGTGGATGGGAAATCGAACATCGAAAAGACGATGAACGAATATCTCCGCGGCCAGCCCGGCATTCGCGTCATGCGGCGCAACGCCAAGGGCGTCATCGACGGCGTTGTCCGGGAAGACCCGCCCAAGCAAGGCGCCGACGTTTACCTAACGATCGACGCGCGTATTCAGGCGATCACGGACGAGGCGCTCCGCGCCGTGGCTCGCGGCGCCGCCGTCGTCGTCGATCCAAACACCGGGAACGTTCTGGCGATGGCATCGGTGCCGTCGTTTGATCCGAATACGTTCATCCCGAGCATCAAGGCGAAAGATTGGAAACAACTGCGCAACGACCCGGCGCATCCCCTCGTCAATCGCGCGATCAGCGGTCTCCCGCCCGGATCCACTTTCAAGATCGTGACTGCCTTCGCCGGTCTGCGCAAACATATGGGGAAGGACAAGTTTAACTGCAGCGGCGGCGTCACCTACGGGGATCATTACTTCCATTGCTGGATCGGGTTTAAAGGCGGCGGCCACGGCACGATCGGCCTGGAGGACGCGCTCAAGGTTTCCTGCGACGCCTTTTTTTATCAGTACGGGAACGCAGCCGGCATCGATTCGATTGACGCCACCGGGGCGCTCCTCGGTCTCGGCAAAGAGTCGGGAATTCCCCTCACCGGCGAGCAGGCCGGCGTCATGCCCGGTCCGGATTGGATGGCGATCCACAGCCCGCGCGAGAAGTGGTCGTCCGCCTATACCGCCAACGTCTCGATTGGTCAGGGTTACGTTCTCGCGTCACCGCTCCAGATGGCGATGGCTTATGCGACGGTCGCAAACGGCGGCATCTCCTACTATCCGCGTCTGGTGGAGAAGGTCCTCAACCAGGATGGAACGCCTGCGCTCGATGAGGAGGGCAAGGTCGCCTTTCCGGATACGCCGAAAGTCCATGCCGATCTGCGCAATGACTTTACTCCGGAGCAGATCGAACTCGTTAGGCGCGGACTTTGGAAAGTGGTCAACGAAGATGGCGGGACCGGCCGGGTTGCGCGGATGAAAGATGTGCAGGTGGCGGGCAAGACGGGCACCGCGGAAGTGACGTCGAACGGGAAAAAAGAGAACGTCGCCTGGTTCTGCTGTTTCGCCCCCTTCGACCATCCGAAATACGTCATCGCCGTGATGGTGCAGGGCGCCTCTGGACACGGCGGCACGGTCGCCGGTCCGATCGCCGATCGCATCCTCGAACGCACGCTTGCGATGGACGATGGAAAATTTCAACCGCAGCTCGCCTGGCTCGCGCCCGCGCACAAGGACGATCCTTTCAAGCTGATCGCCTCCGTTGCTTATAAGGACGAGCTTCCCGATACCAAGGACACCGACGAAGAAGGCGCGAACGGAAAACCGGCCGCCGACAGCACACAAATGGCGCAACCTGGCGGCGCCCCTGATGTCGAGCCTGAAGCCGACGCGCGCGGCAAAGTCCAAAACGCCCCGCGTGCGCGGCGCGTGATGCGCGCTCAACCGATCGCACCTCCCCAGCCCCGCAAACCCCGCAGCTTTTTTGAGCGGATGTTTAATGTGCATCCGCGGCCTGCCCCCCCTGCGCCGACTCCGAGAGCGAGACGCGCGCAGCCGGCTTTTTGAGATAAACCGATGAAGTTCAACACCGGATCCACCGCAATGACTTCGAAAATTTTC
>DASXDC010000277.1:0-9811 GCA_036490855.1 Chthoniobacterales bacterium | reverse complement strand
ATCACACCATAGAGACCGATCGTGGCGAGAAGGGTCGCAAGAATGCCAAACGCTGTTGAGAGCCAGGTGATCAACCGGTCGCGCGACAGCGAATCGTCAAGCTGGCTGGAAAGCGTTTTGACATCATAGAGCGGCACATTGGGATCGATTTGCTGCAGCGTTTGTCGGAGCAGACTAACGAGTGGCCGACTATCGCCGCTCGTCCGCACATGCAGCGTCATGTCGAAGAGCCGTGGTTGTTGCGCGAGCGGCACGTAAAAGTGGCGCTTCGGCGATTCCTTCAGGCTGACATATTTCGCGTCCTGCACCACGCCGATGATTTCGATGTCGGGTCGCGCGCTCGAGTCGGTCCCGAATTTTTTTCCGAGCGGATTGTGGTTGCCGAAGAAATAGCGGGCCATCGACTGGTTGATGACCCCGACGTTTCCGCTCGTTAGGTTGTCGTGTTCGTTAAAATCGCGTCCGGCCACGATCGGCATCTCCATTGTGGCGAAGTAATCCGGCGAGACGAGGTTTGAATACGGATTCATGTCTTCGCCGTCGTGTGGCTGATAATCTTCCACGTTGACAGTCATTGCGTCCCAGCCGCCAGAAAGCACAACGCCGGTCGCGAGCGCGGCTGCTTGCACGCCCGGCAGCGCGCGAACGCGGGCGAGCAACTCGTCGTAGAGCGTGCGGGTCCGCTCCGCCGGATAGCCATTAAGCGAGGGATTGAGCGAAGCGAGCACGACATGGCTTTCGTCGAAGCCGGGCGTGATCATTTTCAGATTGCGCAGGCTATGGAGGAAAAGTCCGGCGCCGATCAGGAGCGGGAGCGAGAGGGCAATCTGCAGGAGCACGAGAACGCCGCGGAATCGCCCGGGGCGACATGTCGTTTCGCGCAAGGCGCGAATCGCTCTGCTGCGCGGGACGTGCGCCGTTCGAAATTTGAAGAGCCGGGATGAGGCCGAACAAAATAGCGGTCGCTGTCGCCGCCGCGAACGCGAAGGCGAAGACGACCGGATCGAGCGTGGTGCGGCCCAGATTCATTCGCTCACTCGCCGGCAGGAAATGAAGGAGAGCGCCCTGCGTCCAGATCGCGCAGACGATGCCGAGTCCTCCGCCTAACGATGTAAAAAGCAGGCTCTCGGTCACCCATTGCCGGATGAGCCGGAGGCGGGTCGCGCCGAGCGCAAGACGCATCGCAATCTCCCGGCCGCGCGAAGTGTTTCGGGCGAGAAAAAGATTCGCCAGATTCGCGCAGGTGATAAGGAGAATGATAAGCGTGATCGCGAAGAGAATCAGGAGCGCATGCGAAAACTGGTCCTGCAATTGGCGCAAACCCTGGCTTCCCGGGAGCAGTTTGATGTGGCTCGAGAGCTCGACGCGCTTCTTGTATTGGCCGACTCGCGCGGGTAGCTGACGGACTTCGTTTTCGTTCAGCTGCCGAAAGAGCACGTCGAGCCCCGCGGTCGCCTGCGATCGAGAAAGGCCCGGCTCGAGTCGCGCCAGGATCTCCAGCCATTTGTGCCCAGAATTTTGCAGACGATTGGCGGGGAAGGGACGGAAGACCGTCGCCATCATCATCGGAACGCGGATATCCGTTTCTTCCGAAAGATCGGTCCCGTAAAAGCCGGGCGGCGTGATGCCGACGATCGTCATCGGATGATTGTTCAGGATCAGTTTGCGCCCGACGATCGCTGGATCGCCGCCGAAGCGTCGCTGCCAGTATTCGTAGCTCAGGATCGCGACTGGATGAGCGCCGGGATTTTGATCGTCGGCTTGGGTGAAGAGACGGCCGCCCCAGGCTTGCACGCCTAACGTTTCGAAATAATTTCCGCTCACGAGCTCGCCGCGTGCCTTCTCACTTTCACCTGCGTAGGTGGCGTTCATCTCGGCGCCGGCTTGCGCCAGCATCCCGCTGAAGACCGCGTTCTTGTCGCGCAGCTCACGATACATCGGGTAGGAGAAAGACTGGATGGATTCGGAGCGCTCGTTCGCGACGTTCAGGACAACAAGCTGTTGGGCATTCCGCACCGGCAGGCCGCGAAGGAGAACGCGGTTACAGAGTGAAAAGAGAGCGGTGTTCGCTCCAATTCCGAGCGCGAGAGCGAGCACGACGATCGTACTGAAGCCGGGATTTTTGCGGAGAAGGCGAAAGCCATAACGGATGTCCTGGAGAAATTCCTCCAGCCAGCGCAGTCCGCGCGCGTCGCGACATTCTTCCTTGCTCTGCTCGAGGCCGCCAAGTTCGGCGAGCGCGATCCGGCGTGCCTCCGCGCTCGTTAGACCGCAGGCCACGCCAGCTTCGATCTTGCGAGCGAGGTGATCGCGCAGTTCCTCGTCCAGTTCGTTCTCCACCGCGGCCCGCCGAAAGAGCGAACGGAGCCGCAGCGGAATCGAGGAGAGCCACCCTTCAGGGTCCATCGTCAGGCTTCCTTCATTTGAGAAACGGCCAGGATCGCGCTCGAGAGTCGGTCCCATTCCTCGGCTTCGCGCGCCAGATGTTTCCGTCCCAGCCGGGTAATCGAATAGAACTTTGCGCGCCGATTGTTCTCCGTCGGTTTCCATTGCGCGGCGATCCAGCCCTTATGCTCAAGTTTGTGGAGCGCGGGATAAAGCGATCCATCGCTGACCTGCAGAACGCCGTCCGAGACTTGGACAAGACGGCGGCTGATCGCGAA
Organism: Chthoniobacterales bacterium; assembly: GCA_036490855.1. GTDB lineage: Bacteria > Verrucomicrobiota > Verrucomicrobiia > Chthoniobacterales > UBA10450 > Palsa-1392. Next base: position 7,148 of record DASXDC010000277.1, on the reverse strand, counting down.
GCCGTGGAGCGGCTCGAGGGCGAGAATTTTCAGGAGAAGAAAGTCCAGCGTGCCCTGGACCAAAGTGGACGATCGGCTCATCTCATATCGGTAACCGAGATGAAATTAGCTTTCTTCCTCTCGGTAAGCAAGGGGGAAAAAACTTGCAGCTCCGCGAACTGATTTGGAGCCCGCGTCTTCCGCTCCTCCGAGCGGCCGAGCGCCCGCTCGCATTCAGCTTGTCATCCCCACCTCCGACGCTAAGCTTTCGCTCCACTCGGAGAATCCCGCATGTCGCTGGCCAGCCTTCTATCATCCGAGCAGATCATTCCGGAGATGCAGGCGACCGAGCGCTGGCCCGCCATCGTCGAATTGATCGATCTCCTCGTCAGCCTGAAGAAAATCGCGCCGGCGAGCCGCGACGGAATCCTCGCCGCTTTGAAACAGCGCGAGGAGACGATGAGCACCGGGATCGGTTTCGGCATCGCCATCCCACACGCTTCTTCCGAAGACGTGCAGGAGGTGGTCGCGGCTTTCGGCCGTTCCGGGCAGGGGATCGAGTTCGACGCGCTCGACAACGCGCCGGTTAGCTTTGTCGTCCTCTTTGTCGTGCCGAAGAATCAATTCCAAACCCATCTCCGCACTCTCGCTTCGATCGCGAAGTTCCTGAACGACCGTGCCGTGCGCGAAAAACTCGCGGCCGCCGGGACGAAGGACGAAATCCTCGGGGTCTTCGAAGAGCGCGCCCAGAAATAACCGGCGCCATTCCTGAGAGCAGCCGGCATTCCTGGTGACATGGCCGGTGCGCCAGTTAATCTCATCACCTCTTGGTCATGCCAACCTTTCAAAGTCTGCTCAGCCGCGAACTGGCGCGCGCCCTTTCCGCAGCTGGTCTGCCCATCGCAGGTGAAGTCGTCCCGGCGACCGACGCACGTTTTGGCGATTACCAGACGAACGCCGCCCTCGTGCTCGCGAAGCAGCGGGGAGAAAACCCGCGTGCTCTGGCGCAGAAGATCATCGCGCAACTCGCTGTCTCCGCCTGGTCGGAACCGCCGACGATCGCAGGCGCCGGCTTTATCAACTTCACCCTCAAGTCGGATACGGTCGCGGCCCAGACCGCTCAATTGTTAGGCGATAAGCGGCTCGGCCTCCCGCTGACGGATACGCCTCGCCGGATCGTGATCGATTTCGGATCGCCTAACGTTGCCAAACCGATGCACGTCGGCCACATCCGCAGCACGGTCCTGGGCGACGCGCTCGCCCGGATCGCGAAATTTCTCGGGCACGATGTGATCCGCGACAATCACATCGGCGATTGGGGAACGCAGTTCGGGATGGTGATCTACGGTTGGAAACATCTTCTCGACCGCGAGGCGCTGGCGCGTGATCCGATCGCGGAACTGGTTCGGATTTACAAGGAAGCGAATGAATTCACGAAAGCCGATCCCGCGGTTCGTGACGCCTGCCGCAACGAACTCGTTAGGCTACAGGCCGGCGAAGAGGAAAACCTTCGCATCTGGAAGGAATGCGTCGCGCTCTCGCTCCAGGAATTTGAGGCCGCTTATGAAATTCTCGACATCCACTACGACATCCAGCGCGGCGAAAGTTTTTACAACGATCGCCTTTCGGAAGTGGTCGGGCGGCTAAAAAAATCCGGTCTCGCAGAGATCAGTGAAGGCGCGGTCTGCGTTTTTTTTCGCGATGTCCCAGAGCTGGCCGAACGGCCCTGCATCATCCAGAAAAGCGACGGCGGATTCAATTACGCCACGACCGATATCGCAACGATCGACTACCGGGTTCGCGATCTCGGCGCGAACACGATCTGGATCGTAACTGGCGCTCCACAGCAACTGCACTTCAAGCAAATCTTCGAGATCGCGCGCCGCGAAGGGTACACCGTCGACCTGCGCCACATCACGCATGGCAGCATTCTCGGTGCAGACCGGAAGTTGATGAAAACACGCTCGGGTGAAAACGTCCCGCTGCGTGAGCTCCTCGATGAGGCGATCGCGCGCGCACGAAAGATCGTCGCGGAAAAAAATCCAGAGCTCGAGGAGGGAGAGAAAAACCGGATCGCAAAAACGATCGGAATCGGCGCCGTCAAGTATGCCGATCTCTCGCAGTATCGAATGACCGATTACGTTTTCTCCTGGGATCGAATGCTTTCTTTCCAGGGCAACACGGCGCCGTATCTGCAGAACGCCTACGTCCGGATTCGCTCGATTTTTCGCAAGGCGGGAGAGGCTTTTGTCGCCCCTAACGAACTCACTTTGGCCGACTCGACGGAGCTGAATCTGGCGAAACGTCTCGCGCAATTTGCCGAAACGGTGCCGCAGGTGCTGAACGATTTCCGACCCAACCTGCTCGCGAATTACCTCTTCGAACTGGCCAACGCCTTCCACGCCTTTTACGAGGCGTGCCCGGTCCTGAAGGCGGAGGAACCGGCGCGCCGCACGCGCCTCGCGCTCTGCGAGCTAACCGCTCGCATCCTGCAAAAAGGCCTGGAACTCCTCGGGATCGAAGTCCCCGAGAGAATGTAAGGCGGGGCCGCGGCGCGAGCCGCGCGGCTCTGCCACCGGATGCGAAGCGGCGGTCGTTAGTCGTCCGGTTTTTCCGAGCGAAATCCTGTTCACGGCGCGATTCCGATTTAACTTCGTTGTTCCTTGAGCACGCCGCGTCCACGCATTCCCAGCGCCACTTATCGCCTGCAATTCAATCGCGAATTTACCTTCGTGCAGGCCCGCGCGCTCGTGCCTTATCTGCACGCCCTCGGGATCAGCGATTGTTACGCATCACCTTATTTTCAGGCGCGGCCCGACAGCCTGCACGGCTACGACATCACCGACCATAACAAGCTCAACCCTGCGATCGGTTCGCGCGAAGAATACGACGCCTGGGTGGCCGAGCTACACGCCCGTGAAATGGGACAGGTGCTCGACTTCGTCCCGAATCACATGGGCATCGGCGAACCGCAAAATCTCTGGTGGGCCGACGTGCTGGAAAACGGGCCGAGTTCGACATACGCGCCATATTTCGACATCGATTGGCAGCCGCTGAAATCGGATCTGCGCGACAAAGTCCTGATCCCGATTCTGGGCGATCAATTCGGACGCGTGCTGGAGCGCGGCGAGCTCAAGGTGCATTACGACGGCGGCCGCTTCTTCCTGCGCTATTTCGACCATGAATTTCCGATCGCGCCCGGCACTTATCGCCATGTCCTGCAGATCGCGCTCGATCAACTGGAAGCGCACAAGGAAGAGGATTTCTACGCGGAACTGCAGAGCATCCTGACCGCGCTCGAATATCTCCCCCGCCGAACGGAGCGCGACCCGGAGCGGATCGCGGAGCGGACGCGCGAGAAAGAAATCATCAAGCGCCGGCTGGAGCGCCGCGGCCAGGAAGCGCCGCCGGTGCAGGAAGCGATTGAAAAAGCCCTAACGATCATCAATGGCACGCCGGGCGATCCGCGCAGCTTCGATCCGCTCGACGCGCTGCTCGGCGAGCAGGCTTATCGGCTCGCCTTCTGGCGGGTGGCGGCGGAGGAAATTAATTACCGGCGCTTTTTCGACGTCAACGACCTGGCGGCGATTCGAATGGAATTGCCGGAGGTGTTCGATGAGGCGCATCGGCTTCTCTTCGAACTCGTCGCGGCCGGCGCGGTCACCGGTCTGCGGATTGATCATCCGGACGGCCTCTACTTGCCTAACGAATATTTCGAGAAACTGCAGCAGCGTGTCGCGCAGGTCCGTGGAACGGCGTTGCCGGAAGATGGCAAAGCCATCTATCTCCTGATCGAGAAGATCCTCAGCGGCGCGGAGCAGTTGCGGGCCGATTGGCCGGTCCACGGCACGACCGGCTACGATTTCATGAACGACGCCATCGGCGTTCTGGTCGACCCGGCGGCGGAGCGCGCGATCACGACCGCATTTCATAAATTCATCGGACACAGTCTGCACTTCGGCCATCTCGTTTACGCAAAGAAGCGGCTTGTGATGCGACTGTCGCTCGCCAACGACGTCAGCGTTCTGGGCGCGATGTTGGATCGGCTTTCGGAAAAAAATCGTTGGTTTCGCGATTACACTCTCGACGCTCTCACCCTCGCGGTGGGCGAGACGATCGCCTGCTTTCCCGTTTACCGGACTTATCTCGCGCCTGGCCATCCGGCGAGCGAAGTCGATCGCGCGGTCATCGAGCGCGCGGTCGCGGCGGCGAAGCGCCGGAATCCGGCGCTGGAGGAATCCGTCTTCAATTTTCTGCGCGATATTCTGCTTTTCCGTTTTCCGGAAAACCTCGACGACAACGCGCGCGCCGAGCACGTAAATTTCGTCCTCAAATTTCAGCAGACGACCGGTCCGATCATGGCGAAGGGACTGGAGGATACCGCCTTTTACATTTACAACCGGCTCGCGGCCCTGAACGAAGTCGGCGGCGAGCCCCAGCGCTTCGGGATGCGGGTCGAGGAATTCCATCACCGCACCCGCGAGCGACAAGCGCAGTGGCCGGCGGCGCTCCTCGCCACTTCCACCCATGACACGAAACGAAGCGAGGACGTGCGGGCACGGATGGCAGTGATCTCTGAGATGCCGGAGCAATGGCGACGTTCGTTAGGCCGCTGGCGTACCCTCAATCGTCGCTGGAAAAAGCGCCTCGAGGAAAGCGAGGCGCCGGATGGGAACGAGGAATATCTCCTCTACCAAACATTGCTCGGGACCTGGCCGCTGGAGCCGTTCCGCGACTTGAGCGCCGAGGCGCGGAGGGATTACGTTGGGCGGATTCAGCAGTACATGGCGAAGGCGCTGAAGGAGGCGAAGCTGAACACGAGCTGGGTTCAGCCTAACGAGGCTTGGGATTCAGCGGTCGCGGAATTCGTGGCAAAGATCCTCGAGCCATCGCCGCGCAATCGCTTTCTTGAAAGTTTTCTCCCGCTGGCGGAAGAGGTCGCGCGGACCGGTGCGATTAACTCGCTCTCGCAGACGCTGCTCAAACTGACCGTCCCCGGCGTCCCGGACATTTATCAGGGGAACGAGATCTGGGACCTCAGTCTGGTTGACCCGGATAACCGGCGGCCGGTCGATTACATAAAGCGGCGGGCGATGCTCGATTCGTTAGGCGGATCCACTCCGGAAGATTTGTTGGGCAACTGGCGCGATGGCCGAATCAAGCTTTTCCTGACGCAGCGAATGTTGCAGTTCCGGCGTGAGCAGGCGGCGCTTTTCGAGCACGGCAGCTACGAACCGCTCAGCCTGATGGGCGAGTTCGCCGATTCCTGCATCTCCTTTGCACGGCGCAGCGGGGGGCGCGCGATTGTGGTCCTCGCGCCCCGCTTATCGCTCCGAGTGGGCTTTCCGCCGTTAGGCGATGCCTGGCGCGATACTTCCATCCGATTACCGGAAGGCTGGAGTGGCGCGGAGGATTTATTCACCGGTGAAAATCGCGTCGCTGAAAACGGATCGATTCCGTTGGCCGTCGCCCTGGCCCGTCTTCCCTTCGCAGTCCTGAGCAATCACTCGAGCAAAATGCGTTAGATGGCGCCCCGGCTGAATTGTTCGCAGAGCTTCACGACGGTGTGGGAGAAGTTCGCGATGTTGCGCACGATGTCTGCGCCGAAGCTCGCGAAGGTGATGTGCGGTGATGCGACCACGAGCATCACGCTAAGCAGAAGCAGGTTCATGAGGTAGATAACGACGAGCGAAAAAATCGTCCCGTTATCGCTCAGGTCGGTCTGATTTTTCGGAATCATCCAGCAGGTGAAAGTGAAATGGAACGCCCACGTCACGCCGACGAGTGCGTAGAGCAGCCGGCCGTAGGGCTGCAGATTCAGGAAGAGGCTGAGCGCGCCGTAAACCGCGATGATGAAGATGCTGTAGAGCGGAAAAAAATAGGGCGCGAGGGCGATGAGGAAATTATTCTTGTCGGTCAGGATATGCCCCCCCTGGCGCCCGACGCGGAACCGGCTGACGCGGCCACCCATCATCCAAACCCAGAGAGCGTGGGTCAGTTCATGACCGAAAACGTAGAGCACGATCGGGCGCGGCAGACCGAAAAATGCAATCAGCCAGAGGAGCACGCCTAACGAGAAGAACCAGAATTCCTCCCCCGTCCAGAGCCGTTCCGCGACGGTTGCCCGGGCGAAGGAAGTGAAGAACGTCTGGCTGAGGATCCCGCAAATCGGGAGCAGAAAAAGCGCGACGATGAACTTGACCCATTTCGTCGGCACCATCAGGCCGCTCGGCGGCGGGGCGCTTCGGCGAGTCGGAACGACGAACGGCATCACCTTGACGCGCCGCCGGGTCGCCGGCTTGCGCCGGGCCGGCGGACGGGTGGTGCGGCGTGCCGCCATTCGTTAGGCGCGGCCCATGTAGGCGCCGGTGCGCGTGTCGATTTTGATCGTTTCGCCTTCGTTGATAAAGAGCGGGACGTTGACCGTCTTGCCCGTCTCGAGCAGGGCGGGTTTGGTCACATTGCTCGCGGTATCGCCGCGCAAACCCTCCGGCGCTTCGATGACTTTGAGCTGCACTGAGGAAGGCAATTCCACCTGCACCGGACGCCCTTCGGTGAAGAGCACTTCGACCGGTAGATTCTCGACCAGATAATCTTTCGCACCCTCGAGCAGGCTCTCCTGGAGCGTGATTGTCTCGTAGCTGCTCGGGTCCATAAAATGGTATCCGGTGTTGTCCTTGTAGCTGAACTCGAGCGTGTTTCGCGAGATGTCGACCAGCTCGACTTTATCCGTCGAGCCGAACCGGACATCGGCGCTCTTGCCGGTATTGATGTAACGAATAATCGCCTGGACGAAGGCGCGCAGGTTTCCCGGCGTGCGGTGGTGCACGTCGAGGACAATGGCGGTGTTGCCGTTGTATTTAATTGCCATTCCTTTGCGGAGATCGTTTGCAGCAGCCATGGGAATTGAATCGTGAAATCAGTGAATCGTGCAAGTGAAGGGGAGAAGGGCCGATTCTTACTACGCGCCCCTTCCTAAAGCAACTTCAGCTTGGTCAAATCCTGCGAGTCGACAATCCCAACCGGCACCCCGCGATCATCCACCACCACAAGGTCATCGATCCGATGGCGCTCGAGTAAATTGAGCACTTCGACCGCCAGCTTATCCCGATGAACGACGACCGGATTGATCGTCATGAGATCGACCACCAGTCGCTCGCCGACCCGGG
>DASXDC010000276.1:0-2890 GCA_036490855.1 Chthoniobacterales bacterium | reverse complement strand
CGAGGATCGGGTCAAGAAAATCAAGGATCTGGTGAAGCAGCCGATGGAGTTCAAGACGAACGAAACCGTTCTCCTGAGCCGGCAAAAAGCCCCCTGGCCGAAGGACGAAGCGGAGGCCGATGAGCTCTGGAAGAAGCGGATCGAGAATGAGCTGCTCCAGGAAAAATTGAGCGAGCACCCGATCGAGCCCGGCCCGAAATTGGTCGAGCGCCGCTACGATCGCATGCTGCGCAACATCCACGAGGAGGATTCCGAAGAGCAGGTGAAGCTCTTCCTCGATGCGCTCGCACAAGCCTATGATCCGCACTCGGAATACCTGAGCGCGGCCGATCTTAAGAACTTCAGCATCAACATGGGTCTTTCGCTCGTCGGCATCGGCGCGATGCTGCGGAGCGAAGACGGCTACGCCAAAATTGAAAGCCTCGTCCCCGGCGGACCTGCGCAGACGAGTGGACGCCTTAAAGTTGGCGATCGCATCACGGCCGTCGCCCAGGGTTCGAAGGATTTCGTCGATGTGCGCGACATGCGTCTCGATAAAGTCGTCGAGCAGATTCGTGGCAAGAAAGGCACCAAAGTTCGCCTCCTCGTCATCCCAGCGAGCGCAGCTGATCCCGCACAGCGCAGGACCATCGAGCTGGTGCGGGATGAGATTAAACTCAAAGACCAGGAAGCGCGCGCCGACGTCATCATCAAGAAAGATCGCAACGGCGATCCGGTGAAGCTCGGCTGGATCACGCTACCGTCATTTTATGCCGACATGGAAGGCCACAAAAAGAGCACAACCAAGGACGTGCTCGCGCTCCTGAAACGGCTGAAGCGCGAAAAGATTCAGGGTCTCGTGATCGATCTCCGCCGCAACGGGGGCGGGTCGCTCGAGGAGGCGATTTCACTCACCGGTCTCTTCTTCAAAAGCGGCCCGGTCGTGCAGACGAAAGGCGCTAACGAGCGGGTTGTAATCTCGACCGACCCCGATCCCGGAATCGCCTACGATGGGCCGATGGTTGTCCTAACGAGCCGGCAGAGCGCTTCCGCCAGCGAGATTTTCGCCGCGGCGTTGCAGGATTACGGACGGGCCGTGATCGTGGGTGACAAGAGCACGTTTGGTAAGGGGACGGTGCAGACGATTCTCGAGATCGGCCGTTTCACTTCACTCCTCGGCAGCCGGTCGCAGGACGATGGCGCACTGAAATTAACCATCCAGAAATTCTATCGCGTAGCGGGTGGCTCGACCCAACTTCATGGCGTCAGCTCAGACATTGTTCTCCCGACTCTGACTGATCTGCCGGAGTTTGGTGAAAGCGCGCTGAAGAATGCCCTGCCCTACGATGAAGTGCCGGCGGCCAAGTACACGAAGTGGTCCGACTCGCACTCACTGTTCCTCGACGAACTTAAAGTGCGCTCCGCCGCGCGCGTCGCAGCCGATCCGGAATTCCATTACGTCATGGATGACATGGAGCGGATGCGGGAAAAAATCGACGACAACCGCATTTCGCTTAATGAAGACGTGCGCCGGCGCGAGGTCGACGAGCAAAAAGCCCGCAAGGAAGCCCGCTCGAAAGAACGTCTCGCTCGCAACACCGAAGAGCCGAGTATCTATCGTCTCACACTCGAGACGCTCGATAATCCAAAGCTCGAACTCATCATGTATCCCGGTAAAGTCGCCGAAGTGAAGAACAAGGATGGCAAGGTCGCGCCCGAAGTCGCGCCCGATGCCGCGGCCGACGATGATGAGGCGGACTTGGCCGATGGCGACGACACGAAACCGGCCGCGATCGATCCCGAGCGTGACGAGACGCTCAATATCCTGAGCGATCTTGTGCAGTTGAGCGCCGCGCCGAAGACGGCGAGCACGGCGCAATCGACCCACTAGTTCGCGGCGGGATCGCGGAAAAGATCAAGTCTTCAGCCGCTAAAATCATCGACTGCGGTCGGAGCGCTTTGCTATAGTCGCTCGCAATGACCGGCATCGTTAGGCCCGCGCCCATTTTTCTGGCCGCGTTCCTTTTCTTTGCTTTCGCCGCTTCGCTGACGGCGCAGGAGGCGAACCCCGATCTCGCCACCGCCTACGGCCAGGCGATGGCGGAATTCCAAGCCGGCAATTATTCCAAGGCGGCGAATGATCTGGAGGCCCTGACCGCGCGCCTCGAAGCCACACCGCAGGTCGAGCCGATTTATTACACGGCCGGTTCCGCCTGGTTCAACGCTGGCGATTACACAAAAGCGATCGCCGCTTTCAAAAACTACCTCGCGAAATTTCCCAAAGGACCGCACGCCGGCAGCGCGGCCTTCGCCATCGCCCAATCGAATCTTCTGAGCAAGAACTTCAAGGAAGCTGCGGCCGAGATGGCCGCGCTGGAAAACAATCCGCAACTGCGGAGCGAGGCGCTCCTCTTCGAGGCCGAAGCCTTTAGAGCCGCCGGCAAAGTCGACGATGCAATTCGAAGCTTGGAGAAACTTACCGGCCAGGAAATCGCCGACGCGGATCAGATGCGCGGCGCGACGATGCTAGCGCAGCTTTACGCGCAGAAGGGCGAAGGCTCGAAGGCGCTTCATCTTCTTGAGGTGATCCATCAGAAGATCGGCCTGGCCGAAAACATCATCGAGCTCAATGCGCTGACGGTCGATCTCGGCGATAAGTTCTACAGCAAGCAGCAATACAAAGAGGCGCTCGCCTGTTATCGCGCCGCCTGGCCGCGGAACGAAATCATCCAGTTGCAAAACGAGCGCATCGCCGGGATGCAGCGTCAGATCGAGGATAATCTCGCCGCCGCCCGCGCCAATCCGGCCGGGATCACGCAACTCGCTCCAACGAACAATCGCCTCAAGGAGAGCATCGCCAACGCGCAAAAGCTCCTCGTGGAATTCGAGAAACTGCCTTCCATCACACCGG
>DASXDC010000275.1:0-12643 GCA_036490855.1 Chthoniobacterales bacterium | reverse complement strand
GTGCTGCAGGAGATTTTTCTCCAAGTCTGGAAAGAGGCGGAAAATTATTCTCCGAAAGCTGGACGACCTCTTGGCTGGGTAGTAACCTTGGCGCGACGCCGGGCGATCGATCGTCTGCGTCGTCGCCAGGCATACTGCCGGGCGAAAGAACGCTTCGAGAGCCAGGTCGAGCAGCAGCCCGATTCCTGGGTTCGCAATCGAATTGACAACGATCTCGTCCGCTCCGATCTGCGCCGCTTTCTCGAACGGCAGATGAGAACGCTCCCTGAGTATCAGCGCGAAGTGATCGCGCTCTCCTTTTTCGAAGGGCGAAGCCACCGTGAGATCGCGGCCCTGACCGGGACGCCCTTAGGCACGGTCAAGACGCGGCTCGAGCTCGGGCTTCGCAAGTTGGTAAATTGCCTTCGCCCGCTCCGGCGCAAAATCTAGCCGGGCGAATTAGTTCGCGTCGTCGACTTCGGTTTCGTCGACCGCCTCTTCACCTTCCCCGATCGCGAAGCGGCGTTTGCGCTTGTTCGCGGGCAAGGGTGAAAGCGTCATCGTGATGTTGCGCCCGGCAGCCTTCGGTTCCATTTCCACCTGCGCCATAGACGCAAGATCGTCGCGCACCTTGTACATGAGCTGCATTCCAAATTCCTGGTGCGCCATTTCGCGACCGCGGAATTGTAGCTGCACTCGCACCTTGTTTCCCTTGTCGAGAAATTCTTCGCCGTGGCGGATCTTGGTCAGATAATCGTGGTCGTCGATGTTGACCCGGAATTTGATCTCTTTCAGCTTCGTGCCCGAAGCGCGCTTGTCTTTTTCCTGCTTCGAAATGTCGTAACGGAATTTCCCAAAATCGACGATCTTACAGACGGGCGGATTAGCCGTTGGTGCTACTTCGACGAGGTCGAGGCCCATGCTTTGGGCGCGCTTGATCGCCTCAGATAATTTCATCACACCGAGCTGCTCGCTCGTTGAGCCCATGATGACGCGGACTTCGCGCGCGCGAATCCGTCCGTTGACACGAATTTGTTGTTGCAGAATTAAGGATCTCCCGGCCGGCGACGAGGGAGTGAGACTGACGCCGTCTTTCTTATTGTCGCAATCTCCCGTCGCGTCCCGTGGGGCGCGCCGCACTCAGAAATCTGCGCGCCTGCGAGCAGCGCGCCGACGATTCGCGGCTTGGCCCGAACCGAGGGGAAGTTGTATCCCACATCGCGGAAGTCGCAAGGGCTTTCTGAGCGATCGTCACGAGGGCACGGAACCGTAATGCGCCGCGTACGCTTGATAGCCGACGATATCGTCGAGCATCGCATCGATCGTTGAAACGAGCGGCTCTGCTTTCGCAAACCCGGAGAAGACGGCGCGATCGCCGATCGGCGAATCGATTACGAAAGTGGGCCGCTGCGTCACCTGAAGCGCATGGAATTCCGCCGTGCTCTGGCGGAGGCGCGCCTCAATCTCCGGCGACTTCGCGCGCTCGATTAATTTTTTCTTCTCCAACCCGGTGGCTTCAGCCACTACTTGCGCCGCGACTTCCCATCTCGCGATCTTTTTTCCTTCGCGAAGCTCAGCCTGGCTCAGCGCCATCCAGGCATGATCGTCCTCTATACCGAGGTCGCGGGCCGCTTCCGCGATGCAATTTGGTTCCAGATATTCGGCGCGGCCGGGTTCCAGCCACGCGGTGCTTAACATGACGGGCGAACGCATCAACAATCCGCTGCGCCGATAGTACCATTCCGTCGCCTCGCGCGTCGGCGGCAGCCCCTTCTCGTCCATCAGTGCGATTCGCCAGCGATAATCGATCTGGTCGCCGTAGTGCGCCTGCACTTTTTGCCAGGCCGGGATGGCCCAATGGCACCACGAGGAAATCACGTCGAGGTAATTTGTGATCAGAAGTCGCATAGGACATATAGGTCGCACGGAGCCGATCGGCTGGATAGGTCCGAGCGCCGAAAACCTTGATCGATCTCAATCACATTCTGCTTTTCATCGCGCTCGTCTCGCCTCTCATCCTGCTCGTGCGCATCGCCCGCCTGCGTAATCCCCGCAACCATGGCTGGCGCGTCGCCGCGATCATCGTGCTCGGGGGTTGTATTGTGGCTTGGTTTCTGGCGCCGCCGGTGGCTGGTTTTGTCGGCGGCGCTCTCTGGTGTTTGTTGCTTCTTCTTCCTTCGCTGGCGGAACGCCGGATCGACGATTTGCTTCTGTCGCAGGATTTCGCGGGCGCGCGGCGGGTGGCGATCGTTAGGCGAATTCTCCATCCCTGGGAGGACACGCCGCAACGGCCTGCGCTGCTCCGTTGCCTCGAACTGGCCGCGAATGGTCGACTCGATCTCGCGCTTGATCGCCTCGCCGCGGAGCGCGCCCGACCCACGCCCGCGGGACGTTTCGCGATGGCACTCACTTTCGCCCTGACGGAAAACTGGACCGGTCTCGTGGAATGGTGCCGGCGCGACCTTTCGCTCACGACCAACCCTGCCGTCTACAGACTTTACCTGCAGGCCCTCGGCGAAACCGGACAGGCCGATGATTTGATTTACGACCTCGCTTCGCAAATCGAATCGGGGGAGCCGCATTCCACTGTCTCCTCGCCTTTTGATTATCATCTCGCTCTCGCGCTCGCCTTCGCTGGGAAAACCGCTGGGCTCGTTAGGCTATTTTCCCAGCGCCTGCCACAACTGCCGCTCGATCGCCGGCAATTTTGGCTCGGAACTTCGGAGTTGGCGGGTGGAAAAAGCGAGACTGGCCGGTTTCAGCTCGAGAAACTCCGCCGCGAGACGACAGACGTCGCCCTGCGCCGGGCGATTGATCGCCGGCTCGATGCAGGAACGATTTTCGGTTGCCTTTCCTCGGCGAGTGAAGTTGTTCTAGCGCGCCTCGTACAGGACTTCCTCGGCGAGACAACCGCTCAGCCGCGTCCGCAAGGTGCGCCTGCCGTCTGGGGACTGATCCTGTTGAATGGCGCGATGTTTGTGCTCGAATGGCTCCTTGGTGGAGTGACGAACGACCGCACGCTTCGCCTCCTGGGCGCCCTCGATCCCGCAGCCGTCGTCGTTAGGCACGAATACTGGCGGCTGTTGACTGCGCTCTTTCTCCATTACGGTGCGCTCCATCTCGCTTTCAATCTCTATGCGCTCTACCTCCTCGGACCGGCGCTGGAACGGGTGATCGGTTCCTTGAAATTCCTTATCAGTTATCTCATCGCGGGTCTTGGCTCGAGCGTCGGAGTCGTTCTTTTGCGGATGTTCAACCTAACGAACGCCAACTTGCTTGTGGGCGCCTCTGGCGGTGTCATGGGCGTGATCGGTGTCTCGGCCGGGTTGCTCCTCCGTCACCGCGCTTCGCCCCTCGCCGGCCGGCGGCTACGCAACATTATTGTGATTGTCGCTCTCCAAACCGCCTTCGATCTCACAACCCCGCAGGTCAGTCTGGCGGCGCATCTGAGCGGCTTCATCACCGGCGTCGTCATCGGTACAGTCCTTGCCTCGCAGCGGGGATCGCCTCTGTTTTGAGAACACTGACGAAGACGCGCGGGGACGGAATGGTTGCTGCTTTTGATTTTGCTGCCACACTTCCGCCTCTGTTTTGAAGGCCACCTCTTTCTGCCATGCCGACTATTCAGACCTATAACGTCATCCCAAATCTACCAGCCAAGCTCGAGCCGCTGCGGGAAATGGTTTTCAACCTTTGGTGGACTTGGGAGCCTTCGGCGCGCCGCCTTTTTCGCCATCTCGATCCCGTTCTTTGGGATCGCACAAATCATAATCCGCTTCGCATGCTCCAGCTCTCGCGTCAGGCGCGGCTCGTGGAGGTGGCAAAGGACGAAGTCTTCCTGCGGGATCTTGCGGAAGTGCATGGCGCCTATAAAAAATATCGCGCGCGCAAAGACACTTACGGAAAGACTGGCCCCGGGAACGAAATCAAAAAGCCGCTCGCTTATTTCTCGGCCGAATTTGGATTTCATGAGTCGATCCCGAATTACTCCGGGGGCCTCGGCATCCTGGCGGGTGACCATTGCAAATCGGCCAGCGATCTCGACCTCAACTTCGTCGCGGTCGGGTTGCTTTACCGGCACGGCTATTTCAAGCAGCAGATCAATAAGGATGGCTGGCAGGAAGCGATCAACTTGAATCAAAACTTCCATCATCTGCCGATCCGGCAGGTGATGCGTCACGACCAGACTCTGCTCGTCGGTGTGCCGATGCTCGGTCGCGAAGTCTTCGCCAAAATCTGGGAGCTGCATGTCGGGCGGGTTAACCTTTACCTCCTCGATACTGACATCTCGGAAAACTCGGCGGAAGATCGTTTGATCACCGCCGAGCTATATGGCGGCGATCTCGAGATGCGGATGCGGCAAGAGATCGTACTCGGTATCGGCGGGGTGAAAGCTTTAAGCGCGCTCGGATACGAGGCCGAAGTCTTTCACATGAATGAAGGCCATTCCGCCTTTCTCTCACTCGAGCGGATCCGTCTGCACGTCACGCAGCATGACCTCGACTTCTACGCCGCGCTTCAGGTCGTCGCCTCGGCTAATGTCTTTACTACTCACACCCCGGTCCCGGCGGGCAACGACTCTTTTCCGCGCGAGATGATGGTGCGCTATTTCACTGACTTCGCCGCCCAACTCAGAATCCCCTTCGACGAGCTCTTCCGCTTTGGTCAGACGACGACTGATCCGGTGCAAACGTTCAGCATGACCATTCTCGCCCTTCGCATGAGCCGGCACGCGAATGGGGTGAGCAAACTGCACGGCGAAGTGAGCCAGTCGCTTTGGAGCGATGTCTGGGCCGGAGTGCCGACTCACGAAGTGCCAATCACGAGCATCACTAATGGCATTCACACCAAGACCTGGATGGCGCCGGAATTTTCGGCCCTTTACACCAAATATCTCGGCTCCTGGGAAGAACACTTGACCGAGCCGGATTTCTGGCGCGGTGTGATCGAAATTCCCGATGAGGAATTGTGGGAGACTCATCAGAAACTCAAGCTCCGCCTGGTTAATTTCGTCCGCGATCGGGTCCGGGAGCGACGGCGGCGGATTGGCGAATCGCCCGAGTCAATTCGCTCCGTGAATTCGATCCTCGACCCCGAGATTCTTACGATCGGCTTCGCCCGGCGTTTTGCCACTTACAAACGCGGCGCACTTCTCTTCAGTGATCCTGACCGGCTCTTGCGGATGCTAAATGACCTCGCGCGCCCGGTGCAGTTCGTCTTCGCCGGGAAGTCCCATCCGCGCGACGAAGGAGGCAAAGCTCTCATCCAGCAAGTCTATAAACTGACGCGCGAAACGGGTTTTCATGATCGCGTTGTTTTCGTCGAGGATTACGACACCTACATTGCGCGTCGTCTGGTGCAGGGAGTGGATCTTTGGTTGAACAATCCGCTCCGTCCTCTCGAAGCGAGCGGCACGAGCGGGATGAAACTACCGCCCAACGGCGGCCTCAATCTCAGCGTGCTCGACGGCTGGTGGTGTGAAGGTTTCAACGGCAAGAATGGCTGGGCGATCGGCGCGGAGATCCAAGAGGGCGACGGTGATTTTCAGAACGAAGTCGATGCCTCAAGTCTCTATCAGCTTCTAGAGAATCAGATTATCCCGCTCTATTACGCGAAGCCCGATGGCAAGCTTCCACTCGCCTGGCTGCAACTGATGCGTGAATCAATTCGCAGCGTCACCCCGATCTTCAACACCCACCGCATGGTAAAGGAGTATACCGAGCGTCTCTACCTGCCGGCAGCTAGGGCTCACCAGGAATTTGCTCGCGATGGGTGGCGCGCCGCGACCGACCTGAGTCGCTGGAAGGCGCAAATGCGCACAGACTGGCCGCAGGTCAGAATCAGCGAAGTCCTGATCGCTAATAAGGATCGACAGAACATCCACGTCGATGATGCCCTGCAGGTATCGGCCAGGATTCATCTCGGAGCAGTCAATCCCAGGCATGTGCGCGTCGAGGCTTATCATGGAGAAGCAGAAAATGATACGCTTCGTCATCCTTCAGTCACGGAATTGGCAGAAAGCAACCACCCGGCTGGGGATGGCGACTACCTCTACGAAGGAATGGTCCCGGCGACCGAGAGCGGCACCTACGGATTCAGCGTGCGGGTCATTCCAACCTATCCGCACTTGCTGCAGGGGCATGAATTGCGCCTCATCGCCTGGGCCTAGTTCAGTTCCCATTGTAGGTTACGAGAAGTTCGGAAATCGAGGACGAGAGCTAGAAATCTTTTCGAGTTAGAGCAAAACATCACTTGCTCAATCCTCATCTTGGCTTACAACTGCGCTATGGACGTATCTCTTAAACAACTGGAAGAAGCTGTTGATCTCAAAAGGCAGATCAACGAGCTGCAAAATCGACTCAACAGCCTCCTGGGCGGATCGGGTGGCTCGGGCGGTGGCTTTAGCTCCGGCGCATCCTCTAGCGCGATCTCGGCAGGCAGCGCGAATCGTAAACGCCGGGGCGGCCTCTCCGCAGCCGGTCGCGAACGCATCGCGGCCGCCGCACGCGCTCGTTGGGCGCGGGAAAAGGCGGCTGGCGGTCAGTCTTCGGCACCGGCTGCCAAGAACTCCGACGGCAACAAGAAAGGCGGAATCAGCGCGGCTGGTCGCAAGAAGCTTTCGCAGATGATGAAAGCTCGCTGGGCGGCCCGGCGTAAGGCACAGGGCGGCTAACCGGCTGATTTACAATCGACGCACTTCTTTAGGCAGCGCTCTCGAGCGCAGTCACAGTGCGGATGAATTCTCGATAATCCGCGGCTTCGCGTATCGCTCGGTTGAGCGTCGCGAGCCGCGGATTGTCATTTGGTTCCCCCAGATGAACTCGTTGCGGCGCGCCGTCCTCGGCAAAGACAATCTCGTCCCATTGAATCGACTTGATCTGGCGATCAAAACGGGCCACCGAGCGGCCGCGGAAGTAAGCCCGCGTATCTTTCGGCGGGAAAAAGATCGCATGCTTAATCTCCGCTTCCGTCACGAATCGCCGCATCGTTCCCTGCCGGAGCAGTTCGAAGTAGAGTCCTTCTTCAGGCTGGATGTTATGGTATTCGAGATCGACCGATTGCAGCCAGGGATCGGTCCAAGATAGCTTTTCTTCCACGAGCAACGCATCAAGCAGCGATTTCTTCGCCACCCAGTCGACTCGATCGCGACAAAGGCGGATATCTCGTTCCAAGTCGTTCAGGACTGCATCCCATTCCCGGAGCAACCACTCACTTTCCCGATCAAGGTGCTCAACCGACTTTCGCACGGCCGCGAGATAGAGTCGTTGCACATCTATCGCAGATATTTTGCGTCCATCGCTGAGTTCGATGATCCAGTCGTAGGTCTGATCGCGGCTGATCGACTTGGTCGCACCGACCGGCTGCGCGATTTCGATCTGGGGAGCCGCGCCCCGTTCGATCAAGTCGAGGACTAAGGCAGTCGTGCCAATTTTTAGGGCTGCAGCCCACTCGCTCATGTTGGCGTCGCCGAGGATAACGTGGAAGCGCCGGTAGCGACTTGCGTCGGCATGTGGTTCGTCGCGAGTGTTGACGAGGGGGCGGCGATTCATCGTGTCGATACTTACCAGCACCGCAAAAAAGTCGGCCCGTTGCGAAATTTGATAGATGCCCGGCTGACCGGCCGCCCCTTCCGCTTCGATGCCCATTTTGCCCGCCCCCGCAAAAATCTGCCGTGTGACCAGGAATGGCATCACCCCGGCAACGATCTGGTCCCAAGGCACGTCGCGGCGCATGAGATAATTGTCGTGGCAGCCGTAACTGTGACCGGAAAAATCGGTATTGTTCTTGAAGAGTCGCACCGCTCTTTCGTTAGGCAGCTTCAGGTTGCGGCGGCGCGCGCATTCCGCGAGGATGCGTTCGCCTGCTTTCTCCTGCGCCACGAGATCTCGCAGTGTTGTGCATTCCGGCGTCGAATATTCCGGATGCGCATGATCGTTGTAAAAGCGGGCGCCATTGCTCAGCACGAGATCACTCTTGATCTCTTCAAAGCTGAGTGGTCGGTTGCGATCGATCTCGAAATAGGCCGATTCATCCGTGTCCTGGAGCAGCTCCGCGGCGCGAAACCCGCGCGCATCGCGATGCGGATCTTCCAGATCGTAGTCCCATTTCATGTGGGTGCCGTGCTCGGTGTAGCCCCGCACCAGTTCGATCGATTCCGCCACGACATCAACCGATTCCAGGCCGTCGCGCGTGATCCCAAATTCCGTTTCCAACCCAAAGATCCGTTTCATCCTCGATCAAGATACACCTGCCATGCTCGCTCTTCCTGCCACCGTCGGTGGACGGCGATCAGATCGGGATCTTCCGCCTAGCAAATGCGTGGTAACTGCTCGCCGGACAACATGTCCACGACGCGTGTCCCGCCGACCCGGGTTCTCATCACGACAAAACCGGGATGCTCGGCCGTCACTTCACCGATTACCGCGGCTTTCTTGCCTAACGGATTCTTGTGCAGAGCTGCGAGTGCTGCCTCCGATTCCTCCGGCGAAACGATCACGATCAGCTTGCCTTCGTTTGCGACATAAAGTGGATCCAGCCCGAGGATTTCACAGGCGCCTTTCACTTCCTCATCGATCGGAATCGCCTCTTCCTGCAGGATGACGCCAACGCCCGCCGTCTGTGCAATTTCGGTGACTGCGCTCGTCACGCCGCCGCGAGTAGGGTCGCGCAAGACGTGCACGTCGCGGCAAGCGACGAGGAGTTCATGCACCAATCCGTTCAATGCCACCGTGTCGCTTGCGATTTCGGTTTCAAACTCCAGCCCTTCACGCACTGACATGATCGCGATGCCGTGGACGGCAATCGATCCACTGATGATGATTCTGTCGCCCCGTCGCGCGCGGGAGGGATGAATCTTCACACCTTCAGGCACGAGTCCGACACCGGCGGTGTTGATGAAAATCTTATCCGCCTTTCCACGATCAACCACTTTGGTGTCGCCAGTCACCAGCTGGACCCCGGCCGCATCCGCTGCCCGTCGCATCGATTGCACGATCCGCCAAAAGTCTTCCATCGGCAGACCTTCCTCGAGAATGAAACCGACCGACAGATAGCGCGGCCGCGCCCCGCACATCGCGAGATCGTTCACCGTGCCGTGGACCGCGAGCGTGCCGATGTCGCCGCCCGGAAAGAAGATCGGGCTCACCACGTAGGAGTCCGTGCTGAAAGCGACCTTACCTTCGCCTAACGAAAAAACGGCGCCATCATGGAGCGGATCGAGGAATTCGTTGCTGAAGTGCGGCGCGATGATCTTCGAGATGAGCTGATGACTGAGTCTTCCACCGCTCCCGTGCGCGAGGACGATCTCCTTGTAGGCCGTGATCGGGAGCGGACAGCTGGCCGTCAGCAGATTTGCTTCTTCGCCCGGCCCCGACTCGTCAGGTGACATCCTCAGCACCTAACGCGATGTGCACCAAATCCCAAATGATATGCACTGCCGTGGCGTGCGCTTCCTGGATGCGATGAATGCTATAGGAAGGCACGACGTAGGAGTAATCGGAGACCTCGGGAAAGCGGCCGCCATCCTTCCCGGAGAACGCGACGGTCATCATCCTTTTCTCGCG
The DNA here is from genome assembly GCA_036490855.1 of Chthoniobacterales bacterium. Taxonomy (GTDB): domain Bacteria; phylum Verrucomicrobiota; class Verrucomicrobiia; order Chthoniobacterales; family UBA10450; genus Palsa-1392. The sequence continues at coordinate 3,101 of DASXDC010000275.1, read as the reverse complement.
CGCGGTCTCGAGCGCATAAATCAGGTTTGGTGATTTGCCGCTGCTGCTAAAGACCATTGCGATGTCGTTAGGCGTTGCCTGGAGCCGGAGCTGGTTGACGTAGACGCGCGTGAAATCGAGGTCGTTGCTGATCGCGGTTATCGTCGCGATATCGGTCATGAGCGGGATCGCGGGAAAGGCAAGGCGCTTCTCGATGATCGGGTGGTTGAACTCGACCGCGAGGTGGAGCGCGTCGCAGAGGCTGCCGCCATTGCCCATCACGAAAAGGCGACCGCCGTTTTGAAAACGCTGCGCGAGAGCGCGCGACATTTCGTCCAGCGAGTCGGCGTAAAGCGCGAAGAATTTCTCCTTCGTCTCCATGCTCTCGCTGCATTTGCGGAGCACTTTCTCGCGAGACCTTTCCGTCAGTCGATCGGTGATCGTCTCGACCGTTTCGGGCATAAATTAGCTGGCCGGCACAAGCGCCGGTTCCTGTAGATGACGGCCGTAAGCGTAGTAGGCGGCGCAGGCGCCTTCCGCCGAAACCATCGTCGCGCCTAACGGGTGCTCCGGATTGCAGAGCGTGCCGAAAGCCGGGCAATCGTGCGGCTTTTTCACCCCGCGCAGGACGAGGCCGCTGATGCAAATCTCCGGCTCTTTCGTGTCGATCTCGCGCACATCGAAGATCCGCTCGGCATCGTGGTCCCGCATTTCGTAGCGCAGTTTGTAGCCGCTTTTCGGGATCGAGCCGACGCCACGCCATTTCCGATCGCCGACTTCGAAGACCTTGTTCACCAAATCCTGCGCGACACGATTTCCTTCCCGATTCACCACTCGCGGATACTGGTTTTCCACCTTCGCTTCGCCCGCTTCGAGTTGGCGAATCGTCATCAACGTACCCTCTAGAATGTCGATCGGCTCGAAGCCGGTGATGACGATCGGCACCTGATAGCGCTGCGCGATCGGCTCGTATTCGCGGTAACCCATCACGGTGCAAACGTGCCCCGGTCCTAGAAAACCCTGCACCCGGTTGAGCGGCGATTGCAAAATCGAAGCCATCGCCGGCGGGACGAGCACATGCGAGACGAGCACGGAAAAATTTTGGATTCCCTGCTGATGCGCCTGCCAAACGGCCATCGCGTTGCCCGGCGCCGTGGTCTCGAATCCGATCGCGAAAAAGACCACCTTCTTCTCCGGATTCGCACGCGCGATTTTCAGGCAATCGATCGGCGAATAAACGACGCGCACATCCGAGCCGCGAGATTTCAAGATTAACAGGTCGCAGTCGGACCCTGGCACGCGCAGCATGTCTCCAAAGGAACAAAAGATCACATCGGGTCGCTGCGCGATCGCGAGCGCTTTGTCGATCATCTCGAGCGACGTGACGCAGACCGGACAACCCGGGCCGTGCACTAATTCGATCTCGTTAGGCAACAGCCGGTCGATTCCGTACTTCACGATCGAATGGGTTTGGCCGCCACAGACTTCCATCAGCACCCAGGGCTTCGTCACGATGCGCTTGATTTCCGCGAGGATTCCCGCGGCGAGCGCTTCGTCCCGATATTCGTCAAGATACTTCATGCCGCCTCGGAAATTGCGCCCGAGACTTCTTCGTCATCGAGGACCTCGGGAGTGTCGAGCTCGGTAAGTTGCTGCATTTGTTCGAGCGCCTTGTAGGTCCGCGCGGCCTCAGCTTCATCCACTTTGCTGAGCGCGAAGCCGACGTGAACCAAAACGTAATCGCCCTTCTCGACCTCGGGCGTGTATTCGAGGCAGACCTGCTTCACAATCCCGCCGAAATTCGCTTTCCCCATCCGCACACCGCTCGCGTCGGTGCTGATCTCAATGAGCTTACCGGGAATCGCCAGACACATTTTTCTCCTCCGTTGAGCGCGGCGGGGCGACCTTGCTGATCGCGATCCCGTCGCAGATTAAGACTCTATCACCGCGGACGGCATTCGTCAGGAGCCCAAGCGCAATTTTCCTGATCGCTCCATGAATCCGTGCTCTGCCCATCGGACTGCCTTCTTCCGGGAGGATTTCGACGATTTCTCCGTAGATGAGGTTCATCTCAACTCACGGAGCGGACTGTCGGCCAGCCAGATCTGGCCGAGCGCGATGCCACCGTCGTTAGGCGGAACTCGCGCCTGCCAACAGGGAGTGAAACCGGAATTCGTTAGGCGATCGATGACCTGCTCAGTCAAATAACGGTTCTGAAAACATCCCCCGCTGAGCACGACTTTCGATTGCCCGAAATGGCGGGCCACGATCACGACCGTGTCCCTCAACATGTGATGAAAGCGCGCCGCGATCGCGCCAGCCTCCATCTCCGGCCCCCGCTCCGCGAGTAACGCCCGCACCGCCCGCTCCCAATCGATTACGATCGGTTCACCCTCGCGCAAAGTGACGGGATAGCTTTCGGTGACCGCCGGATCGATCGCGAACTCCAGATCCATCGCTGCCTGTCCCTCGAAACTCGTTCGGGTGCGCAGACCGGCGAGCGCCGCGACGCCATCGAAGAGTCGCCCCGCACTCGAAGTGAGCGGAGAGTTGACGCGGCCACCTAACATTCCCCGGAGCGTTTTCAGTTCTCCGGTGGTGAAATCGCGCAGAAGATCTTCGCGCCCCCAAACTTCCTCCCCGAAGATTTCAAACAGCATCCCGAGCGCGCTCCGGCGCGGTTCCCTGACCGCAGCGTCTCCGCCTGGGAGACGAAAGGTGCGAAAGTGCGCGGCGCGGCGGCACGAATCTTCACCGACCAGAAAAAATTCTCCGCCCCAGATTGTCCCGTCGGTGCCGTAACCGGTGCCGTCCCACGCGACTCCGAGCACGGGTGGCGTGACTTCATTCTCCGCCATGCAGGAAGCAATATGCGCCCAGTGATGCTGCACTCCGACAGCTCGCCGCGGTTGCTGGAGAGCGTGTTTGGTCGACAAATATTCGGGGTGCAGATCGTGCGCGATGATTTGCGGAGCAGCCTCGTAAAGCCGCGGCAGATCGGCGACGGAACGAGTGAAGGCATCGTGAGCCACTTTGGTCGTGAGGTCGCCGATGTGCTGACTAACGAACACATTTTCTCCAAGACTGAGCGCGACCGCATTCTTCAGGTGCGCGCCAACTGC
>DASXDC010000274.1:0-3544 GCA_036490855.1 Chthoniobacterales bacterium | reverse complement strand
AAGAATACATCGCGATCGATGATTTCGTCGGCATGGTTCGGCTCTGCCGGATTCTGGTCGAAAGTGACGGAGGGAAAGACGATCCGCGGCGAGCTCTACGCAAAAAACTCGAGGCCAATGCCCGAAGTTATCGCGCCTTCTATTAAGCGGCTTGCCTAACGATCACTTGCGGCGCAACGGCACCTCCAGCTCCGAGCCCTGATAGACGAGGATGACGCGGCCGTCCTCAATCGCGCGCAGAGTGACCTGGTAGATTTGGTTGCCAATTTGGAGGCCGAACTGCTGGCCTTCCTGCAGGATCTTGCTGTTGAGAATCGCGAAGCGCGTCCCGGCACCCATCGTGACGGATGTGAGCGAGAAGGAATCCGCGGAAAGTCCGGGTCCGACTTCCGAACCCGAACTCTTCGGTCCCGGCTTTTTCCAGCCGATAGGCCAGAAAGGATCGCGCGCCTCTGTGGCGTCGAAGGAGGATTTTTTCTTAAGCTCGATCTTCGGTGCCTTGTCTTCGGCCCGAGCGGCGGCGCTGAGCAGACAGCTCGTTAGGCAAAATGTAAGGAGAAGGTTCTTCATTGTTTCAGAAGCGCGGTCTGCGCCGAGAGGCTGACCTGCTGATATTGAGGTTGCTCGGGCTCGGCATGAATGGCGACGCGATGAATGGCGAGCAGCGGTTCGCTGTTTTCCAGATCAGCAATCGCTTTTCCGAGATCAGAGTAATCGCTCTCCGGGAGCTCGATCGCCCAAGTGTCCTTGATCCAATCGGAAAGTTCAGGCTGTTTGAAATCACCGCTCGATTCGAGACGCGCGGTCACTTTGTCGATCCCGCGGTCGGCGAAGAAGGTGCGCATCTTCGGCGGAAACCAGGCGATGGGCGCGCCGTCGGCGGTTGTGTGTTTGAGCGCTTCGTAGCGGCTGGTCGCTTCCTTGGCCTGTAACTCGAGGTTGGCAGTTTTCTTCAGCTCCGTCTTGGAAGAGGCGGTTTTCGCGTCGACGTCGGCGATCGCGGCCGTCATCGTTTCGCGACTCTTGTTCAAAGGCCCGAGGAAGAAATTAAAATAGCAGTAGATCAGCCCGACGAAGCCAAGCGTGCTCAGGATAATTTTCTGAATCTGATCTTTGTTGAGCTTTTTCGGCATCATTTGGTGTGGGCGATTGGCTTGGCGGGTTCAGCAGCTTTGGTCGGGCCGGCCTCCTGGCGATTCAATGTAACCGTCACGATAAAGCGCGCGCTCGGAGTCGGCAGCCCACCGAGGTTCACCATCGTGTCCAGATCCTCAAGATTTTTGAAGGCGACCTTCACGTCGGCGTAACTCTTTTCCAATTGCTCGGCGAGCAGTTGGCGAAACTCTTCGGCGGCCGCGCGTGGTTCACGGGCGGCGGCCAGACCTTCGATCGAGACCGCGACGGAATTGTCGTTCTCGATCAGGCTGCCTTCGAGTGTGGTGAGTTGAATGTTAGGCGCGACGCACTGGGCAACTTTGGCGAGGAAGGGCGCCCAGTAGAAACGCTGATCGATCAGGCCGTCGAGCACCTTCGTGCTGTCGATGATCTGGCGCAGTTCGGTGGCGCGTTTTTGCGCTGCGGTTACTTTTGGCTCGACCTTCTGCCATTCGGCTTCGGAGGCGTTGAGTCGGCTCTTGATCTGGATCGTCTGGTAGGCGTTCCAGCCGTAATAGAGGAAGAGGATCGCGCCAAAGGCGATCAGGGCGATGATGCCGAGCTTGAGCGGATCGCGCTTGCGCTGGCGCTCTTGGGTGAATTCTTCGTGAAGGAGATTGAGTTGCAGGGCCATCGTTAGGCGGCTTTCAGGTAGGAGATGGCTGCGCCGCAGGCGACGTTGAGAGAAACGAATTCGCTCGCGAGCGTCTGGCGTTTCGCCGGGGGAAGCGCCACCTCGCAGGTTTCGAGCGGGTCCCAAATTTCACAGGGCAAACCGAGCTCGTCGCTCAGCGTTTGGAGAATCATTTCCGTCTTGGCCATGCCGCCGGAAACGAAAATCCGGTGGATGCTTTCCTCGTTTTGCCCTTCGAAAAATCCGATCGAGTTGCGCACTTCAGTCGCCAGACCGAGGAGCGAACTGCGGCAGGTTTCGGCCATTCCGGCATCGCCCTGTTCCATCAGGAGGCGAGCGGTCGCGGGATCGATCGCGCCTTCCGCGGTCAGAGCTTCGCCGAAAAGTTTGCCGCCGTAATCGACGCTTCGGACGAGCTTGAGCTCGGTCTTGTGGCCGATCAGGACGGTGCTCTGCTCATGTCCCATATCAAGGAGAAGGAAGGCGTCGTTCGCGAAGATGTCCGGGTAGGCAAACTCGAAAGCATTGAAGGAACAGATGGGGGCGAGCTGGAGAAGATTGGCGGCTGCTTTTGTCTTGCTGAATGCCTCGGAGATTTGTTTCACGGCGGGGCGCAGCATGCCGCCGACGAGATAGCGGGTCTTGCCGGAGGTCGAAGATGAATTTTCGATCGGCGCCCCATTGGGTCCGACGCCGGCCATCGCGACGGATGAGACCGGTGCGCAATCGAGAACGAAATCTTTGCATTCTTGGTTGAGGACCGCGAGACCATTGAGGCGGAGCGCGCTGCGCAGTAATTCCACCGGCGTCGTCGGCTGCTCGATAATCCGCAGGAGCGCGCTCGGGTCGGAGGAGGCGACGGCGTAGCTTTTCGCGCTGCCGCCGAGATCCTTGAGCAGGAGCTTCACCTGCTGGGCGAGCTCGTCCGCGCTCGCGATCGTCTCGGGGACGGGTCGCGAGGCATAATTGGTGAGGACAAAACGGTGTTCGCCTTTGCGTTGCAGGAGCACGCTTTTGAAGACGTGTTTGCCGAGATCGATGCCGATAACTGAATTCGCGGGCTTCGCCATGGTGTTTGCGCTTCATATAGCGAAAAGCGTGCCGACCAGGCCGCCTTTGCCAAAATTTCCGCGCGATCACTTCTGCCCGCCTGAAATCTCAGGCGGCTTCGGAGCGGCGATAGCCGAAAAACTGGCGCTGCTTAATCATCCGCGAGACTTCCGGCGGTACCATCTGTTCCCACGCCGGATCGCCCGCGCGCATCTTCGCGAGGACATCGGGCGGGAAAATCTTCAGGTATCGCCGGTGATATTCTGTGATCTCCTGGATGAAGTCGTTATCGATCAAGTATTGGTAAAGATGACGGAGATTGGGCGCGACCTCGACCTGCTGGGCCGTGATCAGCTCACCGGTCTTCTCGTCGTCGAGCGGGTAAACGAAGAGCTTGAGCCCGCTCTTAAACATCCGCCCGAGCGCCTCGAGAATTCCGCCCTCGAGATTGAGGTAATATTTTTCGTCGAAGATCTCGTGCAGACTCGGCACGCCCATGACGAGCGCGATCATCTTGTTCGTGTAGCGCGAAAGATAGGCGGCGAGCCGGTAATATTCGCCGAATTTCGAGATCAGGACGGTCCGGCCTAACGAACCGAGGATATCGACCCGGGCAAGAAAATCGGCGTGGTTGAGTTGACCTTCGGCGAGCAAATTTTCCAAAGTCATTTCCATCAGGACGACAAGATCCTCTTCCTTCGCACC
>DASXDC010000273.1:0-20848 GCA_036490855.1 Chthoniobacterales bacterium | reverse complement strand
GTCTGTGCGCGCGAGCCCCAGCCTCTGCGCGCGAGGAAAGTGAGCTTGGCCGGCTCCTCGTTCGTGGCAAGGAGGAAACCGGACGAGTTTGCCGGGACGCCGCGGAGACGTTTCGCCACGCACGGCACCGCCCAGGCGATTGTTTCACCAAGCAGGTTTTCCTTTTGAAAGGCCGAGGAATAACGCGAGGGGATGGCCGTCGGCAGCGCCGCAGTCGTGTCGCGGTCGGCCGGTCCGTTTAGTTTTTTCCAAATGAGCCAGAGTTTCACCCGCACCGCGCGCCAAATCTTCGGCGTGAGATAGAGGATGATCGACAGAATGAGAACGAAGATACCGAGCGCGAGCGCCGGATTGAAGTGGATGAGCGCGAGGCCGCCAAGGACGGCCACATCTTCCAGCAGGCTGAGTCCGATATTGGAAAACGGCTCTGGCGAAGCGTTGATCATCAGCCGGGTCGAAGCCTTCGCAGAATGCGTCACGAGACTCGCACCGCCCGCCACCATGGCGACGACGACATCGAAAACCGGGCTGGTTTGCCCGAGAACGCGAATCGCCAGCAGCGCACCGCCGATCGGCCGGATGAGGGTGTGCACCGTGTCCCAGGCGGAGTCGACCCACGGGATTTTATCGGCGAAAAATTCGAGGACGTAGAGCGTGCCGGAGATCCAGAGGATGAGCGGATCGCCGAGGATGGCGAGCGGTTGGTAGGCGGGCGCGAGCGCAATCCAATGCAGGTGAATCGCGAGGCCGGTAACGAAGACGGTCAGGTAAAGGTTGAGGCCGGCGAGACAGGCGAGACCGAGGGCGACGCCGAGCAACTTGAGCTGGTCCACCCTCGAAATATGGGGACGGGCGCGGCGAAGTCACGCGCTTTCGGAAGCTGCGCGGCAAGACGAATGACGCAATCGTTGGGATCAAAAATTTCTTGTTAATCCAGCTAATCCTGTCTTTTTCCTGCCCATGCTCGACATCCGCCTGATCCGCGAAGATCCCGGCTTTGTGAAAAGCCGGCTCACGACACGTGGGGGCGACGACGCGGCCAAGATTGACGAGGTGCTGGCAGTCGACGTCGAGCGGCGCAGAATGGAAACTGCACTCCAGCAATGCAACGCCGATCGGAAACGATTGAGCAAGGAAATCGGCGGCGCGCGCAGCCGCGGAGAGGACACGACCACGGTCGAGGAGCGGGTGCGGCAGATCGGCGAAGAAATTGCCGCACTGGTTGAGCAAACCGCCGCCGCGGAAGAACGCCAGCGCGATCTGCTCCTCAATCTCCCAAACCTTCCGCATGCCGATGCCCCGATCGGCACGACTGCGGCCGACAATCCAGTCGTCCGCACCTGGGGCGAAAAACCGCAGTTCGATTTTCCCGTGCTTGATCACGTTGCCCTCGGGGCGAAGCTCAAACTCTTCGATTCGGATCGCGCGACGAAGCTGAGCGGCAGCGGCTTCATTTGCTTCACCGGCGCAGGAGCGCGGCTGGAGCGGGCGTTGATTCAGTTCATGCTCGACCTGCATACGCAGGAGCACGGCTATCTGGAGGTGAGCCCGCCTTTTCTCGTGAGGCGCGACTGCATGATCGGGACGACGCAGCTCCCGAAGTTTGAAGAGGACATGTATGAATTGGAGAATGGCGCGATGTTTCTCGCCCCGACCGCCGAGGTGCCAGTGACCAATCTGCACCGGGAGGAAATCCTGGCGGCGGCGAAATTGCCGAAGAAATTCACCGCCTACACGCCCTGTTTTCGCCGCGAAGCGGGATCGGCTGGCCGCGAAACGCGCGGGATCATCCGCGTTCATCAATTCGACAAGGTCGAGCTGGTCAGGATCACCATGCCGGAAAATTCCTACGCGGAACATGCGGCGCTGACGGCCGACGCGGAACGCGTCCTGCAATCGTTAGGCCTGCATTATCGCGCGATCGAACTTTGCACCGGGGATCTCGGTTTCGGCTCGGCCAAGACCTACGATCTCGAAGTCTGGTCGCCCGGCCAGAAAGCATATCTCGAGGTCTCGAGCTGCTCGAATTTCGAAGACTTCCAGGCGCGCCGGATGAATCTTCGATTTAAGGGTGAAGACGGGAAAAACCATTTCTGCCACACTCTGAACGGATCGGGCACGGCTCTCCCGAGACTGTTCGCCGCACTGATCGAAGCGAATCAGCAGGCCGACGGCTCGGTTCGCATTCCGGAAAAGTTGCGACGGTATTTCGGGGCGGAAGTTATGCCGGCGCCCACCGATCGTTAGGCGTTAGGCAGGCGGCGCGGCGGCGGAGAAAAGATCGAGCTGTCCGCGATTGTGAGGCTCAGGCGCCGTTTCAGCCGCCGGCAGGGCGAGGTCGAAGCCGAGCCGTTGTGCGAGACGCCGGCAGGTGGCGGGCGAGAAGCCTTCGTAATGATTGTTCGCAAAAGCCCAGACGCTCCGGATCTCGTCGAGATGTCGCTGGATGCGCAAGGCCCAGCTGTCGAGCGCCGCCTCCCGTTTCCAGAGGAGCTGCGAATACCGATGAATCCGCCCGCCATCCTGATGATATTTTGTGGCGGAGTCGCCTAACAATCGCAGGTAAAGAAAGTCGGTCGTGAGCGGCTGGAATTCGAAAGGCGCGAGATTGCGCTCGTTCAGCGGGCTGAGGTCGTTCCAAACCCAGCAAACCCGATGTTTCTCCAGCAAATGGATGTAATGCGGCCGGTGCCAGCCGGGATGGCGGAATTCGATCGCAAAGCGAAAATCCCCCGGCAATTGCGCGATGAAATCGCGCAACGCGATCTTCTCTTCTTTCGGGGCGTAGGTCGGCGAGAGCTGGATCAGGACGACGCGCAACTTCGGCACGAGCGGTTCGAGCGCGCGCAGAAATGAAATCAGCTCCTGACGGCAATCGCGCAGCCTTCGCTGATGCGTAATCTCCCGCGGGAGCTTGCAGCTGAAACGGAAATGTGGCGGCGTCATTTCCATCCAGCGCCGGGCGATATTCTCGGGCGGTGCGCTGTAGAAGGTCGAGTCGATCTCGACCGCCGGAAAATGGCGCGCGTAAAATTCCAGCCAGCGATTCGAGGGCCACTCGGCGGGGTAAAACACCCCGCTCCATTCGTCGAAACTCCACGCGCAGGTGCCGATGCGGATTTTCTGCTGCTGGATGAGGTTCAAAATATGCCGGCAAGCATCGCGCGGCGCCATTCTGCGGTCGCGCTCGTTAAGCGTATCGGATTGCAGCTGGCTGGCGCGTGTTTTTGGAGCCTACTTTCGCCGCTGTTCGCTGGCCGCCCTTCCCGCGGCGCCCGGCTTGACGTGCTCGGCATCGTTTATTACCCTGCGAGTCCCAATGAGCTATCGACTGCGCTTCCTTCTTCTCCTTCTCGCGGCCTGCGTCGCGTTCCCGGAGCGCAGCCCGGCGCCCGTCATTTTCAAACCCAGCGGCAAGGTCAAATATCAGGCTCCCGGTGAAGAAGAGATCAGCGGCAACGCCAATGAACTTTTCAGCCAGGCGGAGACGGCGGCGCAGAATGGAAACCGGAGTCGCGCAATCAAGATTTACAAGCACCTCGTGAAGCGCTATCCGCGCGCTAACGTCTCCCCGGAAGCGACCTGGCGGGCCGGACGTTTGACTGAAGAGGAAGGCCACCTGTTACAGGCGGCGGCGATCTACCGTGGACTAATGGAGACGTATCCGCAGACGAAACACTTCCAGGAAGCGATCGAAGCCCAGTTCCGCATCGGCGAAATTTATTTGAATAAGACGAAGCGAAGGATCCTCGGCGTTCCGATGGGCTCGACCCTCGACGACGCTGTGGAAATTTTCGCCGCCATCGTGCGCAGCGCACCGTACGGCCGCTACACTGCGCGGGCCCAGTTCAGCATCGGTCGAGCCCGCGAGAAAGAAGGATCGGCCGATCTCGCGATCGATGCCTACCAGTCAGTAGTGGAGAAATTCCCTAACGATCCGTTGGCAGTCGATGCTCAATATCAAATCGGTTATATTTGGCTCAACGCGACCCGCGCTGGCACCTACGATCCCGAGGCGGCCGACAAGGCGCGAACGGCGTTCGAAGATTTTCTCTTCCGCTTCCCCAAGAGCGAAAAGGCGTCGCAGGCGCGCGAGAACCTCCAGCTCCTGCAGCATCGTCTAACGAAAGGCTCGTTCGATATCGCCAAGTATTACGACAAGGCAAAAAACTACCGGGCCGCCGTCCTCTATTACAACGAAGTGATCCGGCAGCAGCCCAACTCCTCCGAGAGCGAAATCGCGAAAAAACGCATCGAGCAACTGCGTTCCAAGGTCGGCGACGCCGCGCTGCAATCGGCCGCCGAAATCGCTGAACGCCGGGCGAAAAAGACGCCGCCAAAATCTGTCGCGAAAGTGCCGACTTCCGAGCTGGGCGGCCACGAAGAGCACCCGCCCGCACCGCCTGCGATGCGAGTCAATCCTGCTGATTTCGCACCTTTGCCAGCCGACGCTGGATCGTTGCCGCCACCGGCCGCGCCCGATGCATCTGTCCCGCCGGACGCGACTGTTCCGGCTGACACCTCATCCACGCCCGCCCCTGAGCCCTCCGCCACACCTGAGGCAGCGGCCACTCCGTAGCGGTGAAAAACCTGCTCGGCGCCGTCCTCCTCCTCTTTTCGTTAGGCGGTTGCGCCGGTTATCACATCGGGCCCATCCAGCCCTACTACCTGCGCAACATCCACAGCATTTCCGTCCCAACCTTCGGCAACAAAACCCTCATCCCGCGCATCGCCGTCCTCGTCACCGACACCGTCATTAAGCAATTCCAACAGGATGGCACGTATCGCATCGCTGGCGACGACAGGGCAGATGCGATTCTGCGGGGCGAAATCACGCGCATCAATCGCGCGCCGGCGCGCTCGCTCCGAGGCAATGTTTTGGCCACCACCGAATTCACTCTCGCCCTGCGGGTGCGTTACACGCTGATCTCGCGCAGCACCAACAAGCCGTTGACGTCGCCAATGGAAGTCATCGGCACGACCAGCTTTTTCGTCGGACCGGACATCACATCGGATGAACGGCAGGCGTTGCCGCTGGCGGCGGAGGAGCTGGCGGTGCGTCTCGTCAGCCAGCTCAGCGAAGGCTGGTGAACTGTGAAGGGTGAGGAAAAGCTTTGGCGCATCCTCGGCGACAAATTCGAGCTGTTGCGCGGCGCCGAGCGCTGGGCGGAAGCTCTGCGCGTGGGTGAGACGGCACTCGACCTGGCGCGCCGGACCTTCCCCGAGAATCACCCTGCGCTCGCTCTCAGCTACGAACGGCTCGGGCTAATTTACGACCAATGCGGCGAGGTCACGGCGGCGAAATCTTATCTCGCTCGTGCGCTCCACCTGATCGAAAAGATCGAACCGGCAAACCAGACGGCGATTTATCGCCTCGCCCGCCGCCTCGCCTACCTCTGCGACACGGCCGGGAGCGAAGCGGAAGCGATTACGTTCTATGAAAAGGCAATCCAGGCTGCGAGCCATCTCGAGAGCGTGCGCCACACCGACCTGGGCACGATGCTTAACAACCTCGCGCTCATCTATCGCCGGAATGGCAGGCAGAAAGCGGCCGAGCCCTATTATCTGCACGCGCTCGAGATCTACGAAAAGCAGCTTGGTCCTAATCATCCGGATGTCGCCGCGGTCTTGAATAATCTTGGCGTTTTCTATACTGACGAAGGGAGGCTCGAGGAGGCGGAGCGGATGCACCAGCGTGCGCTCAAGATTCGTCGCCAGGCGCACCCACGCGCACATGCCGACGTCGCCCAATCGCACAGCAATCTCGCCGTCGTTTATCATTCCCGGGGCGATTTCGATCGAGCCGGAGAGCTTTATCGTGAATCGCTCCGCGGCTGGGAAGATGTGGAAAAACCGCCGCAAGACTACGAAGTCGTGGCCGCGAACTACGCCGACCTTCTCCGGTCGTTAGGCAAAAAGCGCAAGGCTGCCACGATCGAATCGCGCGCGCGCAAACGGCGGGCGGGCTGATTGGCGCTTGCGGTCGCCGTCGCCGCGGGCACTTTACAGGCCGCTCAGCGCGACGCTCACGTGGCGGAATGGCAGACGCGTACGGCTCAGGACCGTATGGGGAAACCCGTGGAGGTTCGACTCCTCTCGTGAGCAGTGCAGCCGCTTTCCGCTTCGGCTCGCCTAACGACCAAAAAGTCCGCGCAGACCCCGCGATTCCGTCTTCTCGGAAAGCTGCGCCGGCCAGCACTCCACAATCTCGAGAGCGAGGAACCGGAAGAGAGTGAGACGGGAAAATTTGATATCGAGCCGCAGATTTTTTGAAATCTGCGCGATCGAGCGTGTGCCGTTAAATTGGGAGGCAAACTGCGCTTCGGCCACTGTCAGGCGCAGCTCCTGAATGCGTTCGTAACCGTCGCGGGTGTAGGCAGGAATGGACGAAGTTTCGCTCAGAGCCTTTTCACCGAGCTCCTGATATTGGACGAAGCGCAGAGTGCTCAACGCCCACTGATCGATGTTCTGCTCTGCGGCGGCGAGATCGTGCGCGTAGGCCGGCAGAGCCTGCTGCTCAAAAGTGAAGCGGACGCGATCGGTCCAAAGTTGCGAGAAGAGTTTCTGGCCGTAGTGCTGCACTAACTGGAGCGCCGGTTCATTCAGGATCCGCCCTTCATTCGCCAGCGTAACGAAAATCGGGCAACCATCCTTCTCCTGCTGCGCGCGGGCCGCCTCGATACGATCGGCCGTGACATTGAGCAAAGTCACGGGCGCTTCTTCACAGTAGAGATTCGGGTTACGCGTCGTCACGACCACGACCCGGCCGTCGCGCGCCAGCAACTCAACCGAGTCGCGGCTCCAGAACGCGCGCAGGACACCGGTTAATTTTTCCCGCGCGATCGTCTGCAACGCCCAATGGAGCGAAAAGAAACTCGAGTCGCCGCAAAAATAGGCGCTGCTCGTGTCGGGCATCGTTTCCTTTTCGTTAGGCGAAGGTGCAATCACCGCTGCGCTCTTTTCACCAGAGTGCGTCGTCGGCAAAGGCGGCGGTCGCTGTGAATTCGGCGGCGGCAGATGCTTCGGCTGCGCGGCTTCCGCCATCGGCGCCGGGGTGGTTTGCGATTCTGCGCGTTCCAGGATTTCGGGCGGCCGACGCTCTTTCACCGCCGAGATTGCCGCGGGATTGTTCTCGACTTGTTCCAGCGCGGCTTGCGCCGGCGCGGCTGCAACTGCGGATATGCTGTGACGAGCCAGAATTTCATCACTCGGAAAGTGTTGCTGCACCATCTGGATGAGCGCTTCCGAGGTGAACGGCTTGCTGAGCGAGCCGATGACATTTGGAATCACGGCCCGATCCGGTTGTAAATCGCTTCCAAATCCGGAAACGTAAACCACTGGAATTTTTGCCGTCGCCGAGTCGGCCATCAGACGTCGGCAGACTTCATCGCCCTTCATATCGGGCAAAACGAAATCGAGCAGAATGAGGTCCGGCGCTTCTGCGTGGCAGGCGTCGATGCCTGCCTTTCCCGTCTCGGCCGTGACGACGTCGTAGCCTTGCTCGTCGAGAATTTCGTTCACGAAACTGAGTAGCATTACACTATCGTCGATCACCAAAATCTTGTGTCCTGCCAATTTTGACGGAGCAGCGGGAGCGGCGGAAATCGCGCGCGATTCGTCGATCTTTCGCACCGCTTCCATGAGCAGCACCTGCCAGTCGAGACTGATCGTGTGCGGGGTGCCGCGCGGCACCGGCACCTCCGAAATCATCCCGCCTTTCCAGTCGACGATTTGGTTGAAAGCGGCCATGCCTTCCTTGCCCGGAGAGGTCGCGTGACGCACCTGGCCATTCTCGAAATAGACCCGCGCCTTTTCTCCTCGTGGTCCGGTGAATTCCAGCATCGAGGTCGCGCCGCTGATGCACTTCAGTTGAATGATATCCGCGATATGCAAATCGCTCAGCGTTCCCTGAAAATGTTCGCCGTCCTGCTCGCCAACTGCGAGGAACAATGCCTCGACGAGAGCGATGAAATCCGCCCGCGGAAACGGCTTCTCAAGAAAATGAATTGCGCCGAGGCCCGCTGCCTGTTCGCGGTCGGCGCTAAAATGAATTGCCGTCAGGATAATCGCGCGGGCATCGGGATGACTCGTGCGCAAGTCGTAGATGAACTCCTGCGCCATATCGTAGGTGGCGTCGACGTCGAGAACGAAGAGCGATGGCTTTTGGTCGACGACAAATTGCTGGGCTTCGCCTAACGATCGGGCGACTCGGGCCCGCGTGCCGGGCGCCGCTTCTTCGAGCGCGGAAAGCATCTCGAGCGCGACCTTCTCATCCGGTTCGAGAATGAGAACCTGCAGGTCGCGCGAAGACGGCGGATCGGGCGAGATGGCTGGATTCAAAATGCTTGGCAAGAGCGAGTGACAAAGCAATTTCTCCGCCACTCACGCGCCCCATTAGAAATGCCAGCCGGTCGCGAAATGAAAAGGACTTTTTCACCTCGCGAGGAGGAGCTGCCTTGCGCGAAAACTTATCTTGCCGGGTTTTCCCGGACTGCGCCGGAGAAGACTAACGAGTATGCACGCCAGTCGTGACCGCGTGGCCGTTATCCGTCCGCACCGTGGTCGAGCAACTGGAGAAGGCCGCAAGCATAATGATGGCACCGAGCGTTGAAAGAAGAATGGTTCGCATAATTTGATCTTGGTTTAACCTTGAATCGTAAATGGTTGCCTGAGTGAGTGTCCGGCCGGATCGGGTAACCGAAAAATCTCAGCCGCCGAACTGCTCCGCCAGCTCGCGGCGGCTGACTTTCCCGCGCTCATTCGCCGGGAGAGCGTCGAGAAAGAAAATTCGCTTCGGCACCTGCCAGCCGCTGAGACGTGCGCGGCAAAACGCGAGCAGCTCCGCCTCATCGATTGCATTCCCTGCCACCACACAAGCCACCACTTCCTGGTTCCTCAAAGCCGAGGCGCGGCCAAAAACCACCGCCTGCCGCACGCCTTCGAAAGTCAGAAGGTGAGCTTCCACTTCGGCGGGATTCACTTTTTTGCCCGCGACGTTGATCACATCGGACAGCCGGCCCACGATGCGGAATCCCCTCGCGCTCTTCGTCACGAGATCATCCGGCAGGAAGAATCCGCCGCCTAACTTTGCCGGCTCCGGCTCCGGGAAATAACCATCGCCGACCGCCCCGCTGCGCACGCGAATCTGCGACGGCTCGGTTTTGGAATTGAGCCGCTGCACATCCACGCCTTCCATTGGCCTTCCGACGAAACCCTCGACTTCAGCAGTCGCAGTTCGATCGTAGCAAATGCCGCCGCATTCGGATGCGCCGTAAAAGGAATGAATCGAGATGCCGAATTTTTCGTGGAAACTTCGCGCGACACCTTGGCCTAACGGCGCTCCGGCTGAGATGCACAAACGCAGCTTCGGCAGCGGCGGTGGCGAGCTGATTTCATTGAATGCCTGATAAAAAAGCGGCATTCCGGGGAAGACGGTGGCTTCTGTGCAGGCCAGATCGTCGAGGACCGCACGTGGCATCCGATCGCTGCTCACCGCCAGCGCGACGCCGCGCGCCAGCAATGGCGTGATCAGATTGCTGAACCCATACGAATGCGCCAACGGAATTACCGCGAAGTTCAGATCACCGTCCGTGATTTTCATCGTGTCGCAGATCTGTTCCGCGTCGGCCAGCAGTTGGGCGCTGCGAAAACGAATCGCGCGCGGCGCGGCCGTCGTCCCGGAGGTCAGCTTCAGTAAAACGGGCCGCCACTCCCAATCGATCGAACCGGCTGGCTCGAGTCGGGCGATCGGCTCCCCCGGAATTTCGAGCAAGCCGGCGGCACGGCAGGTTTGCAGAGCGGAGGCGCGCTCGCTTTCGCTCACGGTTTGTTCGATCGGCAGGAGGATGGTCCCGCGGCGCAGACTGGCGAGGAAAATCGCCGGCCAATGGGCGTGATTTCCGATCTGGAGCGCGACGATTTCGCCCGGCGCGAAGTTTCCTAAGCCGCTTGCTCTTTCCGTCTCGTAGTGACGACTCAGGTCCTCAAGTTCGCTGAAGCGAAACAGGACCCGGCCTCGTGCATCGAAAATCGCCGGGTCGGCGCGGCGATTTGTCAGGGTGCGGCTCCAAGCCTCGAGCAACGGATCCGCAGGAGTCACCACTTGCGACCTGCGCTTTCCGCGGCTATGGTGCCAACTCTTTTTCCAACATGAAAACGGACATTCATCCTGACTATTACGAGACGGAAATTAGCTGCGCCTGTGGCGCGGTCTACCATACCCGTTCGACGCGCCGGGACATCAAAATCGGCATTTGCGCGGCCTGTCATCCGTTTTTCACCGGGGAGCAGAAGTTCGTCGACACGGCCGGCCGAGTGGAGAAATTCGCCCGCCGCTATGGCAGCACGAAGGCCGCCCGCGCCGGCGCCGCCAAAAAGGCTTAGCTGATTCCGCCTAACGAGCGGTGATCGCGCCCTCGCGCGCAGTCGCCGTTTTTGTTTATGGAATTCCAATCCCTCATCGCGCGTAAACGGGAGCGCTTCCTGCAACTGGAAAGCAAGATCGCCGATCCGCGCCTCTTCGACAATCGGAAGAAGGCGAGCGAGACGATGCGCGAGCACTCGGCGATGAAGGAGTTGCTCGCGAAATGGGAGGAACTCGAAACCACGCGGCGGCAGCTTGAAGATAATCGCGAACTGGCCGCGGCCGAAGAGACCGATCTCGCGCAGATGGCCCAGGAGGAAATTCCCGCGCTCGAGAAGCGGGTCGGCGATCTGGAGTTTGAAGTGCAAATCGCGCTTCTCCCACCGGATGCGGCCGACGACCGCGATGCGATCGTGGAGATTCGGGCGGGCACCGGCGGCAGTGAGGCGGCTATCTTCGCGGCCGATCTTTACCGAATGTATAACCGTTACGCGGAAGCGGCCGGGCTCAAGATCGAAGAGCTCGAGGCGAGTCCATCGGAACTCGGCGGATTAAAGGAAACAATCTTCAAAATTTCCGGTGAATCAGTTTTCCGCAAACTGCGTTACGAGAGCGGCGTTCATCGCGTGCAACGCGTGCCCGCGACCGAAGCGCAGGGCCGCATCCATACTTCCACCGCGACCGTGGCAGTTCTGCCGGAAGCTGAGGAAGTCGATTTCGAGCTCAGGCCTGAGGATTTGCGAATCGAAGTTTGCCGTGCCGGCGGTCCCGGCGGGCAGGGTGTGAACACAACCGATTCCGCCGTGCAGGTGATGTATATTCCGACCGGCCGTATCGTCAGGTGCCAGGACGGCCGCAGCCAGCAGAAGAACAAAGAGAAAGCGCTCAGCATCCTGCGCGCGCGTTTGCTCGAGGACAAGAAACGGGAGGAGGAAGCAAAATATTCCGCCACCCGCAAAAGCCAGATCGGCTCGGGTGGCCGCGAAGAAAAAATCCGCACTTACAATTTTCCTCAAAACCGGATTACGGATCACCGCATCGGTCTTACGCTTTATAATCTCGACCGTGTGTTGGAAGGGGACCTGAACGAAATGATCGGCGCCCTCCAGCACGCCGACCTCGAGCAGCGCCTCAAGGAATCAGCTCTCGCCTGAGGACGCCGTGACCGTTCTTGAAGTCCTGCAATCGACCACCGCCTACTTCAAAAAGCGCGCGCTCGAGAGCCCGCGCCTCAATGCCGAACATCTCGTCGCGCACTCGTTAGGCAAGAAACGGCTCGAACTTTATCTCGAATTCGAACGCGCTCTCTCCGAGCCGGAGCTGGCACCGCTGCGCGAACTCGTTAGGCGGCGCGGCCAGGGCGAGCCGCTCCAGCACCTTCTCGGCACGGTCGAGTTCGGCGATCACACTTTCGTCAGCGATCGGCGCGCTCTCATCCCGCGGCCCGAGACGGAACAATTGGTCGAATATCTCTGCGACTTGGCCTGGCCGGAAAATCCACGCATCCTCGATGTCGGCACTGGCAGCGGCGTCATCGCGCTCTCGCTCGCCGCTCGTTTTCCCAACGCCGAGCTGCAGGCGGTCGATCTTTCCCCGGAGGCGCTGACGCTCGCGCGTGAAAATGCCGAGCGTCTTGGCATTCCGGAGCGGATTGAATTTATCGAAGGTCATCTGCTCACGAAAGTGGAAGGTCTTTTCGATCTGATCGTCGCCAATCTCCCTTACGTCGCGATTGGGGAAGCGGCGCAGCTCGCGCCCGAACTCCGGCATGATCCGCCGATCGCGCTTTACGGAGGGACGAACGGCGACGAGTTGATCCGCGAACTGATCTCCACCGCGCCGCCTCATCTTCGCATCGGAGCGCTGCTCGCGCTCGAGATTGGCCAGGGCCAGTCGGAGGCGCTCAGCCGCTTCCTCGCGGAGAAAAATTACCACGACATCATTCCGAAAAGAGACTATGCAGGGAACCCACGTTTCCTGTTTGCCCGGCATGGATAAAATTCTCGTTCACGGCGGTCATCCGCTCTCCGGTTCAATCAAGATCAGCGGCTCGAAAAACTCCGCCTTGCCGATCATCGCGGCCACTCTCCTGACGCGCGAACCATGTGTGCTCCATCGTGTCCCGGACCTGAGCGACACGAACTACATGCTCCAGATCCTGATGCATCTCGGCCCGGAAGTGGAACGAGCCAGCGGCACAGTGACAGTGAAAGCGGAGAAGGTGGAATCGGTCGCGCCCTACGAAGTCGTGCGCAAAATGCGCGCCTCCGTTTGTGTTCTCGGGCCATTGTTAGGCCGATGCAAGGAAGCGACCGTCTCGCTCCCCGGCGGCTGCGTGATTGGCGATCGGCCGATCGATTTGCACCTCAAAGGATTTGAAGGACTCGGCGCCGCCGTCCGAGTGGAAAATGGCAACGTCAAAGTCTTCGCGCCGAAATTGACCGGCGCCGTCATCAACCTGCGCGGGAAATTTGGCCCGACGGTTCTCGGCACCGACAACGTCATGATGGCCGCCGTGCTCGCCGAGGGTGTGACGGTGATCGAAGGGGCCGCCGCCGAACCGGAGGTCTGCGATCTGGCCGATTTTCTCAACAAGATGGGTGCGAAGATCGAAGGCGCGGGCACGCGGCGCATTATCATCGAAGGCGTGCAGGAATTGCACGGCGCAGAGCACGATATCATTCCCGATCGCATCGAGACCGGGACTTTTCTCGTCGCCGGCGCGATCTGCGGCAAAGGGATCACCCTCAATCGCGTCCATCCAGAGCATGTCAGCTCGGTCACAACGGCGCTGACCGAATCCGGTTTCCAAGTCACGTCGACCGCAAATTCGATCTCGGTTTCGCCTAACGGCGATCGAACAAAACCACTGGAATTGGTGACGGAGCCATATCCCGGTTTCCCGACGGATATGCAGGCGCAAATGTGTGCGCTTCTTTCCACGACGGAAGGGATCAGCATCATCACCGAAAATGTTTTCCCGCAGCGCTACATGCATGTGGCGGAGCTGAAACGGATGGGCGCGCAAGTGCAGATCGAAGGCGCGCGCGCGATTATTCAGGGTGTGGAACGATTGTTAGGCGCACCTGTGATGGCGAGCGATCTGCGCGCTTCCGCGGCGCTCGTTCTCGCCGGCCTGAAGGCGGAAGGCGTGACTGAGATACGGCGCGTTTATCACATCGACCGCGGCTATGAGCATCTCGACGAAAAGCTGCGCGAGCTTGGCGCGCAGATCGAACGTGTGAAAGAATAAAGACATGGAAACGATACCACCAACCACGTCGGTCACGTCCTCCAACATCCGCACCTGGTGCGTGCTTTGTCATGCCGCCGCCCTCCTTGGGCTCTTCTTTCACTTCCTCGGCCACATTTTCGGACCGCTTATCGTCTGGCTCTTGAAACGCAGCGACGGTGCCGAGATTGACGCCCACGGGAAGGAGTCGCTCAATTTCCAGCTCTCGATGCTGATCTACGATGCGATCGCGGCCATCCTCTGCCTTGTCCTGATTGGCTTCCCAATTCTGATTGTGCTCTGGGTGCTGAACACCGTCCTCGTCATCATCGCCTCGATCAAAGCGAGCGACGGCGTGCTCTATCGTTACCCCCTAACGATTCGATTCATCAAGTAACCCGAGAGGTTGCGGTCTCAGCGCACTTCGGACGCACGGACGGCTCAAGCTCAGATCAAGTCGCGGAGTGTTTTTATATTCTCCATGTCTTCCTTCAGCTCTTTGCCCTTGGGCGTTTCGAGGACTTTAGGAAGATTCCGGAAACGCCGGTCGCGCATGATGACACGGAAGGCCCCAAGCCCGATCTGACCTTTGCCGATATGCTCGTGACGATCGACGCGCGAGCCGCGAGCGGTTTTCGAATCGTTCAGATGGAGCGCAACGAGATGCTGCAGGCCGATCCTGCGATCGAAGTCTCCGAACATTTTTCGCGTCCCCGTTTCATTCGTTAGGTCAAAGCCGGCAGCGAAAACGTGCGCGGTGTCGAGACAGATGCAGAGCCGCTCCGGCTCCCGCACGCCGCCGATGATCTCGGCCAGATGCTCAAAAGTGTGACCGAGACATGAACCCTGTCCCGCCGTCGTCTCTAACGCGATCCGCGTCTTCACCTTTGGAATGCCGGCAAGAACTTGGTCGATCGACTGCACCACTTTCTCCAAGCCGGCAGCTTCGCCTGCGCCGAGGTGCGCGCCCGGGTGAAGGACGAGAAAGGGCAGACCGAGTTGATCCGCCCGCGTCAGTTCTTCGGACAAGGCGCGAATGGAATTGGCATGAAACTGAGGGTTCGTGGCGGCGAGATTAATGAGATAGTTCGCGTGCGCGAACACCGCCGCCAGCGCGCGGCGCTGGATATGTTCGTGGAAGGCGCGAATCTCTTCGGGAGCAAATGGCCGGGCGAACCACTGCATGTTGTTCTTCACGAAAATCTGCATCGCAGTGCACTCGATCGAGCGCGCTCGTTCGATGGCGCGATGAACGCCGCCGCCGATCGACATATGCGCGCCGAGCAAGGGCGTTTGCCGGTCTTGGAGAACGGGTTTTCGCGCGCGCCGCTCAGATTTAGTTGCCTTTTTTTGCAAGGAATGACTGGCCCTCCTCACAAATGCTTTGGACGCCAGACCGGGTTCGTTAGGCTGCCGGAGCCGTGGTATTCAAACAACTTGTAGAGCGGAGTCAGGACGAGGCCGGCGCCGGTTGCATCGATCCGAATATCGAAGTCGAGCTTGTGCTGGAGAAAGTTGACGTCGCCACGGCCGAGCATCGCGAAAAGTTTGCCCGAGACTTTCAACTTGTCGGTGTGAATGACGCCTTCCTTGATCGTGAAAGGAGCGTTCGCTTCGTGTGCCACGCTGTAGCCGGCGCCAGGAAACATCTTGTTCAGCAATTGCGAGAGCGGCCCGAAAACCGGAATCGCGAAGACATTGCCATCCGTCACCTCCACCCGTCCTTCGCCTTTGAGGAAACGCGCGTCGCTCCCCAACCCCGCGAAATTAAAGTATCCGCTGAGCGCGCCCTGCGAGGTTTTGTATTTGAAATAAAGATTCGTCAGGGCGGGAAAATCGGCGCGCTCGACCGCGAGCTTGGCGGTGTAATGGTGGTCGTTATGCGCCAGCGAGATGTCGGCGCTGCCAGCCAGATTGCCGGCAAATAATCTTCCCTTCAGCCCGAGGATTTGCAGGCGATCGTCGGTAAAAAGCAACTCGCCGGCAATCTTCTCGAAGGGCAGAACTTTGTCGATGAAGGTGTAATCCATCCCGTCCGGCGCATCGACATCGATCTGCAAATGCGTCTGCTTTCCGGCGCCGAATTGGACAACACCATTCGCCGTCACATGCGGCGGGTGGTGGAAGCGATAAGGCATGACGTGCTCCCAGAAGCGCGGCTCGATCCACATGATCGCGTCGCTCGGTTTGAGCGTCGTCTGCACGTTCGTTAGGCGAAGTTCGTTTCGTTTTCGATCATAAACGAAACTCCCGGTCCCAATCCCTTCGTCGCGCGTCACGCGGAATTTCTCGAGGTCGAGGGCGCCGTCGCCGAAATGGAGATTGGCGCTGGCGCTCTCCATCCAGACGCCGCGGAAGCGGGTTCGCCCGAGCGCGAGCGTGCCGTCGCCCCGCCAGGTGGCGGGATCGCGGCTCGTTCCGTGAATCGCCAGGTGCACGTTAGGCGAACGCTGCCATTCCCATTCGTGGAGGAACGGGCGCAGCCCGACTGGGGCGAGCGGTTCGAAGGCAATCGGGAAAATCGAGCTGTCGAGATTGAGACGGAAGTCGTTAGGCGCATCGAAAAGATCCGCCATCAACAATCCGCTTCGATGCCGCAACCGGATATCGCGCAGCATCGTGCGCGTGCCATCCCAGGCGAATTCGCAGGTCAGCCCCTCAAAATTCACCGCGCGATAAGCGAAGCGCTCGAGCGCGACCCGGCCCACGACTTCGATTTTCTTTTCCGGCACGCCGATGCTGGCGGAACCGGAGGCTTCGACCAAAGGCGGCGCCTGAAAAACAACCGGCTCGAGCATCGCGCCGAGATCGAAACTACCTAACAATGCCTTGAGGTCGACGCTGCTTCGGATTTGGAACTGCGCCTGGCCGTTCGAGCGGCTCCAGGATGCGTTGCCAGCGAAATTGCCGGCGTGGTCACTCCATTCCAGCCGCGGCACGGTCAGGGTATGGTCTTTCCATTCCGCTGCGACCCGCAGATTATGAGCTTCATATTTGTCGCGCACGATTTCGCGGCCATGCAGCGCCGCCTCGACGTGGGCGTCTTCCAGTTGTGAGAGGTCGCCGGAGAATTTCACCTGCAACTCTGGCGCGCTCTCCGGATAACGAAAACGCTGCAGCATCGTAACGAGCGTCTGCAACAAACGCAGCCGGTGCGCCCGTTCGTCAGCAGTTTCCTGTTTCGAGGGTCGATAGCTTTCGCGCTTGATCAATTGCCCGCTGGCCGAAATGCGAACCCCGCAGAAGTAGCCTTCTGCCTGGCTGACCTCGATCCGTTCCGGCGAAAAATAAACATGGGCGCGAAACTTCTTCAGCTCTGCGTTTGCCACCTGACCGGGCGCTGGCGGGAGTGGAATGCTGAGGTCGCCATTGCGGATATCGAGAGCGTTTAGAAACGGCTGGTGATGGAAGAGCGCGGCGTAGTTGATGTCGAGCGAGATCTCGCTCACGACCGCCAGCGTCTTCTCGCGCTTCTTGTAATCGTAGATGCGCACATCGCGCGCGATCAGCCCGCGAAACGGATCGAGGGTGAGGCGGCGGACGGAGGCCTCGACGCCCCGCTTGTGCAGTTCTTCGACGACCTTCTCGCGCCAGTTGCGACTAAAACCTTTTTTCCCCAGATACCAGCCGCCGGCGGCGAGACCGCCGAGGAGGATGATGATCGTTAGGCGAAGAAGCGTCAGGGCGAGCCGGATGCGGGCCGGCCGCAGGACGCGGCCGCGACGGAGGCGCGGACGTTCCGGCTCAGGTAGCACGGGCGCGGACATGGTGACTCCTACGAGCGGCGGTTGTGATTTCAAGCGAAGCGCGGATGGTGCGCGGTGACGATTCCCGAACTGCCGGCAATTAACGCCAGCCTGAACGGCATCAGCACCATTTTCATCTCGTTAGGCTGGTGGCTCATCCGGCGCGGTCTCTGGCGGCAACACATCGCCTGCATGATCACGGCGCTCGTTTCCTCGAGCCTCTTTCTCACTGGTTACATCGTCTATCACGTGCATGTGGGCGAGAAATCCTCCGGCTATCGCGGGCTGATCGCCTGGTTTTATTTCCCGATGCTCATTTCGCACATCTTTCTCGCTTTCGTCACGCTTCCGCTCGTGATCATAACCTTGATCCCGGTCTTCCGCCGTCGTTGGGATAAGCACCGGCGGATCGCGAGATGGACGATGCCGATCTGGCTCTACGTTTCGGTTACTGGTGTGTTCGTTTACCTGATGCTCTATCGATGGTTCCCGCCGGCCAGTCTTGCGCTCGGGCGGTAGTTGATGTTTGATCAGTCACGCCCAACGACTGCGGGCATTTTATGGTGACGATCGCGACCTACAACGAGCCGGCCAAGGCCAAACGACTGAAGGAAAAATTCCGTGACGCGGGCGTTAAAGCTGACCTGCATAACGAAGCCAATCTCCAGACCTACGCGTTCATGTCGAAGCCGCAGGCAAACGCGAAAGTGATGGTGGAGGAGGACGATTTCGAGCGCGCCCAGGCTTTGATGGTGGAATGGGAAGCGGCCGATCCCGATATCGGCGCGATTCGTTGCCCGCAATGCAATTCCACCCGCATCCAATACCCGCAGCTGACCCGCAAATTTCTCACCCCGGCACTCGCCGGAATTCTCCTCGCCCTGAAAGTTTTCCCGAAGGAATTCTACTGCCAGGACTGCCACTTCACTTGGACGAACGAGCCGGAGCACCCCCGCTACCGTTTCTGGAATCGCTTCTTTTCCAGCTCGCAGAGTGGGAGCTGAGGCGATTCTGCTCGAGCTTGGCGGCTCCTCCGGTCGAGGGCTGTTCGATCGCGCGGCGCGCTTTGCCCCATGAAATGGATCTTCGCTCTTCTGCTCGCGGTGCTCGTCTTCGGCGGCGCCGGGCTCTTTACTTACAAGATTTTTATCCGGCCCGAGCTGGTGATGCGAGCCGAGCAGAAAGCCGGCCTGCCAGCACAGCCGACTCCGGACGTAAGCCTGCCGGAGTTTGAGGCGGCAAAGAAACTAAGAGAAGAAGGCAAACTGGGCGAAGCGCGCGCCGCCCTCACCGCTTTCATTCAGAAATATCCGAGCGGCCTCCACGTCGGCGAAGCGCAGGACCTTCTCGGGGAAGTGAACATCAGCATCCTTCTCTCCGATTATCCCTCGCCGGAGAAAGAGCAATACATCGTGCGGAGCGGCGACGTCCTGGCGCGGGTCGCGCAGAAGATGAAATCGACCCCCGAACTCATCATGCGCACGAACAACCTCAGCGGCACCATGCTCCGCATCGGCCAGAGACTTCTCATCTCGCGCCCGGAATTTTCGATCCTCCTCCAACGCAACGTCAGGCTTCTTTACCTCCTCGATCACCAGGATTTTTTTAAACGCTACCATCTCCTCGATGAAAAACTGCCGCCCAATCCCCCGCCGAAGATCACCGCGCGCGTCGCCGAGATCATGGCCTGGAAGAACGGCAAACGAATCGGGATTGGCAATCCCGCCTTCCTCAACAGCACCCGCTGGATTCGCCTCGGCGTGCCCGGTTACATTATCTACTCCGAGCCCGATGATTCTCATGCCATCCTCGACGTCCCGCCGCCCGAGAGCGGCATCGGGATGTCGGCGAGCGACGTGGATGAGTTGAGCAGCCTTGTAAATACGCGAACGGCTGTCACGATTACTCCGTGAATCGAGTCTCGCGGAATCGTGCGTCGGGAGTGGCGATCGCCTCGCCAGCGGTGTAACGATTTCGCAATTCACGATCCTACGATTTTCGGATTTCATGGAATCCCAACCGCTCGATTTCGAAAAACCGATCTTGGAATTGCAGCGCCGGCTCCAGGAGCTCAAGTCCCATTCTGACAAGCATGCGATCGACTTCGATTCCGAGGTGGAATCGATGGAGCTGAAGATTCGCGAGACCCGGCGCGACATTTACGAGAACCTGAGCGCCTGGCAGCGGGTCCAGATCGCGCGGCACGTCCAGCGGCCATTCGCTCTCGATTACATCGGCCGTTGCTTCACCGAATGGATCGAGCTCCACGGCGACCGTGTGTTTGGCGATGACAAAGCGATGCCCTGCGGCCTGGCCAAACTCGGGCCGCATCGCTGCGTCGTCATTTCCCAACAGAAAGGCCGGGACACGAAAGAAAACCTGAAGCGCAACTTCGGCTGCGCGTATCCGGAAGGCTATCGCAAGGCGATGCGCATCATGCGCCTCGGTGAAAAGTTCAACCTCCCGGTCATTGCCCTCATCGACACTCCCGGCGCGTATCCGGGGATCGGTTCGGAGGAGCGTCACATCGCGGAAGCGATCGCGGTCAACCTCCGCGAGATGATGACCCTGCGGGTGCCGATCATCGCCTGCGTCATCGGGGAAGGTGGCTCCGGTGGCGCGCTCGGGATCGGGGTTGCGGACCGCGTTCTGATCCTCGAGAACTCCTATTATTCGGTCATCAGTCCCGAGGCCTGTTCGGCGATTCTCTGGAAAGATCGCAAGCACGCGCCGGAGGCGGCGGAAGCTCTCAAGTTAGCCGCGGACGACCTGATGCGTCTCGGGGTGGTGGATGAAGTGGTGTCCGAACCGGAAGGCGGGGCGCATCGCGATCACGACATGGCGGCGGCGAATCTCGGCGTCGCGCTCCGGCGCAACCTGAAGCATGCTTTGGAAACCCCGATCGACGAATTGCTCCAAGCCCGCTACGCGAAATTCCGCAAGCTGGGCAATTTCGCCGAGCCGCGCGCCAATCCTGAGCCGGCTTGACTTCCCACCTAACGACCGAGTGCGATCGGCTCGAACTTTTTCGCCTCGCGGGTGGCCGTGATCCGGTGCGTGCGAGGATACAAAAAGCGCAAAACATCGCCGACCCGCGCCGCCCAGGCGGCTTCGTTGTGATCGGCGCCCTCGATCTCGTTGTATTGCAGGTCGTCGTAGAGGCGCCAGCCTTTCTCGACCAGCCGGTCACGCAGGATCGCGGCCCGCTCCCAACCTTCTTCGTGGGTGCCGGTATCGAGCCAGATTTTTAGAGGCGGCTTTTCCGGCAGCTCGTCCACGAGCCGGTAGATGGCGCAGTTATCCCACCAGATGGATGGCGACATGACGGCGACGCGCAGGAAGACTTCGGGAAACCAGAGGCCGAGCGCGAGGGTGGCGAGGCCCCCTAACGACGAACCGGCCAGCCCGGTGAATTCCGCCTCGGGCCGGGTGCGATAGGTGCGATCGATAAACGGCTTTAATTCATCGCGCAGGAAAGCGCCGTACTTCCGCAGCGTGCCGCGGCTG
>DASXDC010000272.1:0-10322 GCA_036490855.1 Chthoniobacterales bacterium | reverse complement strand
GATCGGGAACTCCGCCACCAGCTTGTCGCCCTCCCGCACCTCGAGAAAATTCTCGCGTGTATCGATGAAGATCTGCCGATTCGCGAGCGCCGGATTCCTGGGAATGAATTTCTCCGAGAGGTTTTCGATTTCGAACGGCTGAACGTTAGGCACATTCACGACGTCGCCCGGTTTCAGTTTTTCGAGATCGACCCCGGGATTGATCTTGTTCAGGAAATTTTCCGCGGCGTGATAGCGCTCGGCGACAAATTCGAGGAGCGAGCCGTATTTCATCGCTTTTAGTTTGGCCTGTTCCGCTGGTTTCGAGGCGGTCTCGCCGACGAAGTTCAAGTCCTCCGGGCGAATCGTGTAGGTGGTGTAGGGGTTCGGCACCTCGGCGAGGAGTTGTTCGTCGACCGCGCCGGTCGGCGGGAGGCCGTTTGCTTTCTTGTAGGCGACGAGCGCCTTGCCGAAAAATTCGCCCATCTTGCCGTCGATTTTTCCCGGCCCGAACTCGTGATTATCGAGGAAAATTTGGAGCCGCACGCTCGTCGGTTCGTCGTAGATCGGCAACGCGACCAGCTCGCGCGGCGGAAGCGACGGGGTCGGGCTCGGAGTGGGCGTGGGCGGCGGGAGCGCTCGTCGCACCGGGACCGGCTTCGGGATGGGAGTCGGTGTCCGCGGGGAAAACCAGCCCGCTTCAGCGCGCGACACGAGAAGAGCGAGCGCGAGATAGATGGCGAAAGCCGGTTTCATGAGCGGAAGCTATCGACCGGTCGCAGGCCGCGTGCAAATTCGCCGCGGCCCTTCCTTTCAGCGCAACTCCTTTCGAATCATCAGCTTCAGCCTCGACCAAACTTCATCGATCGCGCAGACTTTGACGTCGACGAAACCGAGCGGTAACGCCACCTCCCGGATGTCATCCCGTCGCGATATCCGAGTTTTTTCCAAAGCCGCGTACTGGAATATCCCGCCATCGCCTCTTCCGAGCGATCCAAGGCGCGCTCGCGAAGAAAATTTGCGGATTGCCCACAGGCGAGGGGCTGGCAAGTTGGCGCTCGACCTTGAAGTTCATCAATCTGACGCGCCGGACGGAGATCGGCGCCAACTGTTATTATCTCGGCTCTGGTCAACAGGGGGTCGTGCTCGATTGCGGCATGCATCCGAAGGACGAAGGCGAAATGGCGCTGCCGCTCCTCGCGGAGCTAGGCGATCGCCCAGTCAACGCGCTTCTCCTTTCCCACGCCCATCTCGATCATATTGGCTCGCTCCCCGTCCTGATGCGGCAGCAACCGCAGGCGCGTGTTTTCATGACGGAAGCGACCGCGGCGATCGGCGACGCGCTCCTGCACAATTCGGTCAACGTCATGACCCGCGAACGCGAAGAGGTGGGCGTGATCTATCCGCTCTTCACCCATCGGGAAACGGAGCGGGCGACCAATCGCTGGCAGCATTGCCCGCTCGGGCAGCCTTTCACGGTCGAGGGCGAACGCAGCTCGCCTCAGCCTAACGACGAATTGACTTTCGAATATCGCGACGCGGGACACGTCCTCGGCGCGGCCGGAATCATCCTGCGCGCCGAAGGACGAACGGTTTTCTATACCGGCGATGTGAACTTCGAGAGTCAGACGCTGCTCCAGGGTGGCCAATTTCCGGAGTCGGAGATCGATATCCTCATCATCGAGACGACGCGCGGCGATTCGCCGTTGCCGGAGGGCTTTTCGCGCGAGGCGGAAGAGCGGCGTTTCGCGGAAGCGCTGGGCCACGCCTTCGCGCGGGGCGGCTGTGTCCTGATACCGGTCTTTGCGCTTGGCAAAACGCAGGAGGTCCTCGCCATGCTCTACAAATTCAAGCGCGCCAAAATGATCGCGGATGCGCCAATCTACATCGGCGGCTTGAGCTCGAAGATGACGGAAATTTACGACCGGCGCGCCAACCAATCGCGCCGCGTTTTGCCCCGGCTGCAGTTGTTTCCCGAGCTCTGCCCTTTCGTTCTGAACGGAAAGACAATCGCCGACGCGCCGGCGCGACCGGGTCGCATCTACGCGCTCTCCAGCGGCATGATGACGCCGAAAACGCTCTCGAATATTTTCGCGCGTCGCCTCCTCGATCGGCCGGAGCACTCGATCTTTTTCGTCGGCTATTCGGATCCCGCTTCGCCGGCCGGAATCCTGCGGAACGCTCAGCCTAACGAATTGGTTTCACTCGATGAGGACGAGCCGGCCCAACCGCTGCGCTGTCAGCGCGAGCAATTTCAATTCAGCGCCCACGCTTCGCGCGAAACGATTCTCGACTACATCAAAAAGGTGGCGCCGAAGAAACTCGTCCTCGTCCATGGCGATGTGCCTGCCGTGGAATGGGTGCGGGCTTCGGCCGCGGCGGCGCTCCCGGAGTGCGAGATCATTGTCCCGCCGCCCGGAGTTGAGATTGAATTGTAGCTGCGGATTTCGATGAAGATCGCATCCTGGAACATCAACTCCCTTCGCAAACGCGAAGAGCGCTTGCTCGGCTGGCTGCGCGAGACGAGTCCGGACGTCGTCTGCCTGCAGGAAACGAAATGCACGGATGAGCAATTCCCGGTCGCGACCTTGCGCGATGCCGGCTACGCCGCGGTTTTTCACGGACAAAAATCGTATAACGGCGTCGCCATTCTCGCGAAGGAGGAGCCGCGCGCAGTGCAAACGGGATTCGGAGATGAGGTCGTGGATGAACAGGCGCGCGTCATCGCGGCTAATCTCGGAGAGCTGCGCGTCATCTCCGTCTACGCGCCGAATGGTCAGGCCGTCGGCGCGCCCGCCTACCAGTACAAGATGGAGTGGTATCGCCGCCTAACGAGGACATTGTGCGAGCGCGAGGGGACTCTCGCCCGCGTCCTGGTCTGTGGAGATTTTAACGTCGCACCTAACGATGAGGATGTGCACGACCCGGCGCTCTGGCGCGGCGCCATCATGTGCTCCGACGGCGAACGCAGCGCCTTCCGCGCCCTCGAGCAGCTCGGTCTCTCTGATACGCTCCGTCTCCATCATCCGGAGCCGGGAATTTTCAGCTGGTGGGATTATCGGATGCTCGCTTTTCCGAAAAATCGCGGCCTGCGGATCGACGCCATCCTCGCGGGAAACGAACTCGCAGCGCGCTGCACCGCCGCCGGCGTCGCGCGCGAGCTGCGCAAGGGGAAGGATCCGTCCGATCACGCGCCAGTCTGGGCGGAATTCGCACTCTAGGAAACCATCTTGAACTTCCGCGCTCTCTGATGCACGAGGTCACTCATCCGCCGGCGAAGCCGCTTCTGGTTTACGACGGCGACTGCGCCTTCTGCAAGCTCTGGGTGGCGCGCTGGGAGGAAGAGACGGGCGCCGCGGTGGATTGCGAGCCGCTGCAAAGGGCAACGGAACGTTTTCCCGAGGTCCCGCGCGATGCATTTGAGCAGGCGGTGAAGTTGATCGAACCGGATGGGCGCGTCACGAGCGGCGCCGAGGCGGTTTATCGCTCGTTAGGCGCAGGCGGCCGGCCGCTCAATCGCTGGTCGTACGATCACGTGCCGGGTTTCGCAGCCGCTTCGGAAATGGCCTATCGCTTTATCGCCGGTCATCGCGAGCTGGTCCATCGCACCACCTCGCTCCTCTGGGGCCAGGATGTCCGGCGCCCAACTTACTTTCAGGCCCGACGCTGGTTTTTGCGCGCCCTCGGCGTGATTTATCTGATCGCCTTCGTCTCCTTCTGGCTGCAGGCGGACGGGCTCATCGGAACAAAAGGAATTCTGCCGCTGCCGCGGTTTCTCGACGCCGCCCGTGCCCAGCTCGGCGCTCATGCCTGGCGCATTCTCCCCACGCTCTGCTGGCTCAATTCCAGCAACGCCTTTCTCCATTTTCTCTGCGCGGCGGGAGTCGCGTGCGCGGCTCTGCTGGTTGTGGGATTCGCGCCTCTTCTCTGCCTCATTTTGCTCTGGGCACTTTATCTTTCCCTAACGATCGCGGGCCAGACCTTCTTTAGTTTTCAATGGGACATCCTCCTTCTCGAGGCGGGATTTCTCGCCATCTTCCTCGCCCCGTGGCCTTGGCGGAGGCGTCGCGGCCAACCGGCTCCCGTCTCGCCGCTCGCGATTTTCCTCCTCCAGTTTCTCCTCTTCAAACTCATGTTCATGTCCGGCATCGTGAAACTGACGAGCGGCGACCGGTCGTGGTGGAACCTGACCGCGCTCGATTACCATTATTGGACGCAGCCCCTGCCGACCATGGTCGGCTGGTGGGCCGACAAATCGCCGGAGTGGCTGAAGCATTTCTCGGTCGCGGTGACGCTCGTGATTGAGATCGTCGTCCCGTTTTTCATCTGGTGCCCGCGCCGCTTGCGTCTCCTGGCCTGCGGTTGTTTCGTCCTCTTGCAAATCGCTATCGGCCTGACCGGCAACTACGCCTTTTTCAATCTCCTCACCCTCGCGCTCTGTCTTTTCCTGCTCGACGACGCGGTCTGGCCCCAGGCTTCACGCCTAACGAACGAGATCTCCGCCCGCAACCGCGCCCCGATCTGGATTCCGGCGCTTATCGTCCTTTTCACGATGCCGCTCAACGCGGTCCTCATTTTCAACGGCTTCAGACCGACCGCGCCCTGGCCGCCGCTGCTCGAGTCGTATTACAGCCTGCTCGAGCCGTTCCGGATCGTGAACGGCTACGGCCTTTTCCGCGTCATGACGAAGGAGCGGCCGGAAATCATCATCGAAGGGAGCGCCGACGGCGTGAACTGGGAACCGTATGAGTTCAACTGGAAGCCGGGCGCGCTCGATCGCCGGCCGCGATTCGTCGAGCCGCATCAGCCACGGCTCGACTGGCAGATGTGGTTTGCAGCCCTGAGTGACGCGCGGCAGAATCCGTGGTTCATCGGGCTCGCGCTCCGCCTGCTCGAGAATTCGCCCGACGTCGTGGGATTGTTAGGCAAGAACCCTTTTCCGGATAAACCGCCGCGCTACCTGCGGGCGAATGTTTATCGCTATCACTTCGCGACCGTCGCAGAACATCGCCGGACGGGGGCCTGGTGGGAACGCGCCGACGAGCAAACTTACCTGCCGGTTGTATCGGTGCGGCATGAGTAAAGCGCTGCTCACTTGAGAACTCGCCGTTAGGCAGTATACTCCGCCATGCCGAAAGAAGAGCAGATCGTAACCGAAGGAACAGTGACCCAGGTCCTGCCGGGCACCATGTTTCGGGTCGATCTCGCCGGGCACCGCAACGTCCTCGCCCATATCTCGGGCAAGATGAGAAAACATTTCATTCGCATCGTCCCGGGCGACAAAGTCGAGGTCGAGTTATCGCCCTACGACCTGACGAAAGCTCGCATCATTTTCCGGGCGAAGTAATCCCGTGGCCTCCGCCGGCGGCAACCGCGAGAATCGTAAGCGCAAGTCGCCCGCCAATTCCGTATCCCCAGTGAAGAAAGATTTAACCCCGGCGGCACCGAGGCGGCCGGCGAGAAAACGAGATTCGAAGGAGAAGAAAATCATGGCAGAGGAAAACAAAACGGAAGGCGCGGCGATCCCGCCGCAGGCAGAAGAGAAGGTGGAGAGCAGCGCGTCCCATGCGCGCCGGGCGGCGGACGATTTGCGTTCGGCTGCCGGTGCCGTCGCGGACCAGTACCGCGGCCGGGCCGAGGAGGTCTGGAATGACGCCAGCGATCGGGTGCGCTCGTTCCAGGACGACACCGAACAATATGTCCGTGACAATCCGACCAAGGCGGTCTTCACCGCGCTCGGGATCGGCTTTGTTCTCGGCTTGATTTTCCGTCGTTAGGCGCGCGGACATCGTGGAAGGGACGGTGCCGTTTCGCAATCCTGCCGGCCACGCGGGATTGGGAAAAAACATCAAGGCGTTCATCGCGTCTTTCGCGCTCTTTCTCGAGAGCCGCTTCAAGCTCGCGGCCCGCGAATCGAAGGCGGCCATCGGCCATCTTGTCACGATGGTGATCTGCCTCGTCGTCGCGCTCATCCTCTCCCTGCTCGGTTTCGTTTATCTGGTGGTGTTCGCGATCGTCGGCATCGCACATCTGCTCGGAGTCTCGTGGCTCTGGGTCGCGCTGGTCGTGGCGCTGCTCCACTTCGCGGTCGCGCTCTTTTGCCTCATCATCGCGCGTGCCCAGATGAAGCACCCCATCCTCCGCGATACGACGATGGTTTTGAAGGAAGACACTGAATGGCTGAAAAATCTGGATCAGAAGAATCGCCCGTAAAGCTGCGGCAGGAGATCGTCCGTTCGCGCGAGCTGGTGGTGCGCGATGTCGATGGATTGCGCTATGAGCTGAACTTCCCGCTCAAGATCCGGAAAGCGTTCCAGCGTCACACCGTCGTCTGGGTTGGCGCGGCGCTCGCGCTCGGCCTGTGCGTCGCGCTCCTGCGCGCCCGGACGCAACGCGTTTACGTCAGCCCGCTCAACAAGAAGGTGCGTTCGGCGAACAAAAGCCTGCTCGAATCAGGTCTGCTCCTTGGCTTGCTCAAGCTCGGGATGACGGTTGTGCAACCGATGATCGTGAGTCACTTCGCGAAAAAGGGCGCGAGGCACGGTGACGGCAGCGCTTCGTCGCGTCGCTGGTAGCAGAATTTCAATTTACGCCGCGGGAGCGTCTGCCTATTTTCGGAAGCGCCGCGCTTCCGCATGTCCGTCATCACTTCCACCGTTGCTGCGGCCCCGGTCCCGCACGTCGACCAGTATCTCTCCGTCGGTCAGCAGGGCGGCGCATCGGACATTCATCTCGGCGTCAACGCCCCGCCGCTCTGGCGGCTCAACGGTATTCTCCAGCCGATCTGGCCCGAGGTGCCGAAGCTAACCGCGGAGGAGACGGCCGCGCTCGTCGCCGGTTTCCTGAATGAAACGCAGCGCGCGCAACTGAACGAGCGCGGGGACATCGATTTCGCCTACGCCAATGCCTTCGGACGCTTTCGCACCAGCGTCGTTAGGCAGCGGCTCGGGCTTGATCTCGTTTTCCGCATCATCAACTCCAACGTCCGGACGATGGACGACCTCGGATTACCCGAGAGTTTGAAAATGCTGACCCGTTTCCATAACGGGCTCATCCTCGTCACCGGCTCGGTCGGGAGCGGCAAATCGACCACCCTCGCCGCGCTCGTCGAGCAGGTGAACATCGAGCGTCGCGAGCACATCATCACCCTCGAGGACCCGATCGAGTACGTCTTTCAAGCGAAAGGTTGTCACATCACGCAACGCGAAGTGCATACCCACACGAAATCTTTCGGCGCCGCGCTCCGCGGCTCGCTCCGGGAAGATCCGGACGTCATCATGGTCGGGGAAATGCGCGACCTCGAGACGATCTCGCTCGCCATCACCGCCTCCGAGACCGGGCACCTCGTGCTCGGCACGCTTCACACCAGCAACGCTTCGCGCACGCTCGATCGTCTGCTCGACGTCTTCCCGGTCGATCAACAGGATCAGATCCGCGTCATGGTGAGCGAATCGCTTCGCGGCGTGATCAGCCAGCAGCTCGTGCCGCGAATTGACGGTCTCGGTCGCGTCCTCGCGCTCGAGATCCTAACGAACACGCCGGCCGTCGCTAATGTCATCCGCGAAGCCAGGACCTACATGTTGCCGGGCATCATCCAGACCGGCCGCAAACAGGGAATGCGCCTGATGGACGATTCGTTAGGGCAGCTCTTCGACCAGGGATTGATCAGCGCCGAGGAAACGATCACGCGGGCCGAGCATCGCCTAGCGATGCGTCAGCACGTCGAAAAAAAAGGATGATGCCGGAGGGAAGAATGAAGAAGCGCCCGCTGCCGAACTTCCTCCTTCTTCCTTCATCCTTCTGCCTTTTCTTCCGCCATGCCCTACATCGATAAATTTTTCCAGCTCCTCGTTGCGGAGGGCGCTTCCGATTTGCATATCGGCGAGGGGCAGCCGCCGAAGATTCGCAAACACGGCGACGTCATGCCGATCCGTCAGGAAGTGATCACGCGCGACGAGGCCGTCATGATGTTGCGCGAGATCTGCGGTTCGAAAAGCTGGGCGATTTTCGAAGAGCGGGGTGATTTCGATTTCGCTTACGAGATGGACGAAAAATCGCGGTTCCGCTGCAATTACCTCAAACAAACGAACGGTTACGGCGCTGTCTTCCGTCTCATCCCGACGCGCATCGCGACCCTCGAGGAGCTTGGGATTCCGCCGATCGTGAAACAATTCGGCGATCTCCGCGGCGGACTCGTCCTCGTCACCGGCCCGACCGGTTCCGGCAAATCGACCACCCTGGCGGCCCTGATCGATTACATCAACACCAGCTACGCGCGGCACATCGTCACGATCGAGGAGCCGATCGAGTTCGTGCATAACAACAAGCGGAGCGTCATCACCCAGCGCGAAGTGCCCGAGCATTCCGCCACTTTCCCGGCGGGGTTGAAGGCCGCCTTGCGCGAAGACGCCGATATCGTTCTCGTCGGTGAAATGCGCGACCTCGAGACGATCTCGCTCGCGCTCACCGCAGCTGAAACCGGGCTCCTTGTCTTCGGCACCTTGCACACGAACAACGCCCGCAAAACGATCGACCGCATGATCGACGTCTTCCCGGCCGATAAACAACCGCAGGCTCGCACCATGCTCGCCAATTCACTTCGCGGCGTGCTCGCCCAGCTTCTCCTCAAGCGCGCCGACGGCAACGGCCGCCTCGCCGTCAACGAGATTCTCATTTCGAGCCCGGCCGTTTCCTCGATCATCCGGGAAGGCGCAACCCAAAAACTTCAGGATGTGATCGTGAGCGGCAAAGGGCAGGGGATGCAGTTCATGGACGACGCGATCTGGGCCTTGCTCCAGCAGGGGCTCGTCTCGCCGCACGAAGCCTTCATGAAGGCGATCGACAAAAATCTTTTCAAGAAATTCCTCCCGCCGGATGAACAGGCCTTCGCCAATTCGGCCGGCGCCGCACCCGACGACGAACAACGGCCGCCGGGCGATTTCGTGAAAGGGAAACGGAGCCGCGCCTAAGAACGCGATTCCGTTAGGCAACTCTCAGCGCGCGAGCGGCAGCATGAACATCCCTCGCCCGAAAGTGGCGGCGTAGAGTGTGTTCGAGGCCGCCCGATATTCCAGATCGGTCACGGGAACGTTAGGCAGGTTGGCTCCCGCGGCGCGCCATTTCCGGCCGTTATTCGTCGAGGTGAAAACGCCCACATCGGAGGCGACGTAGAGCGCCGAGCCGACCACGACGATGTCGTTCACCGGCGCCTGCGGGAGGTTGCCGACGATGCTCGACCACGATGTCCCGCCATTCGTTGTCTTCAGCACGTAGGGAAGGGCGACACCGGAACGGAAACCGGAGAAGGTCGCGTAGGCGACGAGCGCGTTTGCCGGATCAACCGTCACCCGCGTCACCCAGGTGCCGGGCACATCGGAATCAGTCACCTGCGTCCAGTTCACGCCCAGATTTGCCGTGAACCAAAGCCGGCCGTCGTCCGTCCCGGCGAAGATGCGATTTGGATCGGTTTGCGCGCCGGCCAGCGTCGTGACGGTGCCGAATGGATAACTGGGATCGCGTCCCGGCCCGCCGGTCAGGTCCGGGCTGATGACCGACCAATGGACGCCATGATCGACCGAGCGATTCACGAGATTGCCCGCGTAATAGAGGATGGCCGGATTGGCCGGATCGAACTGCAGCGGCGTGAGCCAGTTGCGCCGCGCCGAACTGGTCGCGCCGGTGAAGTCGCTGCTCGAGTCGCCGCCGTTCGTCGAGCGGAGGCACTCACCATATTGGCTGCAACCGTAAACGAAATCCTGGTCAACCGGATCGATCAGCGCTTCGAGTCCGTCGCCGCCGACGTAGGTGTTCCAACCGGTGCCCGGATAGGAACGATTGACGCCGTTATCCTGCGCGCCGCCGACGAGCCGCGTACTGTCCTGCTCGCTCACATCGACGGTGTAGAACTGCGTGAATGGCTGCGTCGTCGCCGCCGTCCAGGCATCGTTCGAGCCGTTCACGTCGGAGCGATAAGTGCCGCCGTCGTTCCCAAGATAAACTCGCCCGGATACCTTCAGGTCCCACGCCATCGCGTGATGATCGGCGTGCGGACTGAATTCCCCGGTGAAACTCGAACCGCTGTTCTTCGATTCGCAAAGGTAAACGCCGGCGGCGAAAACGTGGCTGTCATCGAGCGGATCGACCCAGACGCGGCCGAACCACCAACCGTAAGTCGATTGCGCGCCGGAGAGCGTCGAGTTGGTCGGCAGCTTCGTCCACGAATCGCCGCCATTGTCGGATTTGTAGAAACCTTGAAAGGGTCCGCTCGTCTGATTCACGATCGCATAAAGGCGTTGCGGATTGGAAGGGGCGAGGCCGATCCCGATTCGTCCGATCGTGGAAGA
>DASXDC010000271.1:0-14108 GCA_036490855.1 Chthoniobacterales bacterium | reverse complement strand
CGACGCACACCAGGCCTTCGAGGTTCCGCTCACTCTCCACGTGACGCCGACTTTCGCCGCTGGTGTGCAATGGGCCACTTCCGCCACGCTCGGGGCGGACGACGGTCCGGCCTTCAACAATCGCATCGGTAGTCTGATTGGCAGCGGCACGATCGACTTGTTAGGCAGCACCTTCTCCGATCATCTGTTGCCGTATTTCCACACTGCCTTTAACACCGATAACATTTCGCTCGCGCGGGATTTCCTCTCCACCTTCTATGGGCACCTGCCTTCGCTTAGCGTTCTCTGGACACCGGAACGCGTCTCCAGTTCCGGCGTTCTGCAAAAGGTCGCGGAGGCCGGCTATGGTTACACCTTTATCGACCAGATGCGCCATGTGGAGAAGTGGTTCGGCCGCACCTCCGCTCTTGGCGACGACGGCTATCGCATCAACCAGATCAACGGCACAAATGTCTTCGTGATCAATGACAGCGCGAGCAGTTATCTTTTCCAGAGCGATGACAACGGTTCGTCAATCCTGTCGCGGCAGTTGCTCAGCCGCAAGGCGCGCGCCGCGCTCCACGACGAGATCGTGATCTTCATGAACGACTGGGAGAGTTTCAGCACCAAGACCAACGCCGATAACTACGACAAAAACATGCGCTGGCTCGGATCTCACCCATGGATCCAACTCGTCACGCCCGACGAGATCGTCAACGGCCAGATCGACACCTCAGTACCGCCGGATGGCGTCGGCGATCAGTTCGGCACCGTCAATCGCGGTACCGGCCTTACCCTGAGCGACGTCGCAAAGGACTTCGTCGATCACGCGACGGAGGAAAATTACGACAACTGGTATAACGGCAGCACGCTCGAGGAATCGCTCCGCGACAAAGCCTTCAACATCCGGACGGGTGTTTCCCTAACGACAACCTACGGCACCTTGGGCGTGAACGGAATTATCGATTCCGCCTGGAATTCCGTCGCCGCGATCGTGCCCGGCCCGGCCACGATGGGATTGGATACTCTCGCCCGCGCCGTCTTTCACGGTTCCGCTTTCGAGACCGCTTTCCACGACAACACGAACAACGACCTGAGCAAATTCTCAACCGGCGCCTACATCTATCCCGACACGACTTATCAAGCTCTCGCCGGATTCTCCAAGGCGGAACAGGCGCACACCCGCGACGCCGCGATCTACGGTCGCGTCAACACCTGGGCGCAGGCGGCGGCCAACGGCAACTACGCGAATTCCTCCGTTACCGAACAGACTGATGTCGACCTCGACGGCGAAAACGAATACCTGATCTACAACGACCGATTTTTCGGAATCTTCGAGCGCCTCGGCGGCCGCATGACCGCCGCCTGGTTGCGCGACATCAACACCGGCTACGTCACGCAGGTCGCTGGCAACCTCGCGAGTTACTCTGC
This sequence comes from Chthoniobacterales bacterium, assembly GCA_036490855.1. Lineage (GTDB taxonomy): Bacteria > Verrucomicrobiota > Verrucomicrobiia > Chthoniobacterales > UBA10450 > Palsa-1392. Next base: position 12,698 of record DASXDC010000271.1, on the reverse strand, counting down.
CTCAGAGACGGAAGAAGAAGGAACTAGCAACACGAGCGGTAGCTCCGTGGTCGCCTACCGCACGTCGTGCTTCAAGGATTGGTTCGCCAAGATCGACAACACAAGCAGTAACGGTGTTTCCTACACAAACAACTATTACTCGGTCGTCGCCGCTTCCACCGGCGTCGGTTGGAAATTCACCAGCTCGGACGGCAAGATCGTAAAGACGATCACGCTTCCCCCGTCGAAAGGCCAGCTCACTGCGGCCTACATCATGACCGGTTACGTGCAACTCTACGTCCGCTTCGGGTTATCGCCCGACCTCCTCAGCCTGCTGCAGAACGGGCAGAAATATCTCAGCAGCCTAACGACCGACGTGCAGGACGTGAACCTTTTCAACAACGATCCGAGCCGCACTGTTCGCGCCTACCTGCGCTTCAACGCTCCCGGTTTCAGCGGCGCGACTTATAACGCGACCGCGACCGACCGCGACACCGGCGCCGTTTTCGACACGATCAACATGCGCAACCAGGCGCAGACCCAGCAGGTTGAAATGCAGGGCGGCACGAGCATGACGTTCGGCCTTGGGTTCGAGACCGGTTCGACCCTCAGCTACGACAGCGACGGCGACGGCCTGCCGGACGCGTGGGAAACGCAGTACGGTCTTAACCCGAACGACGCGACCGGCAACAACGGCGCCGCCGGCGATCAGGATGGCGACGCCCGCACCAATCGCGAGGAATACATTCTCGGCACGAATCCGGCCGTGGCCGACGCTTCCAATGCCTATCTCACGATCAAGCGCACTTCGCCTACTACGGTCACGCTCACTTTCCCGAGCCTGCGCGATCGGGTTTACAAAATTTACTACCGCGCCAGCCTAACGACCGGTTCATGGATCCAGGCCGGCGGCAACATCTCCGGGACAGGCAGCACGATTACCTATCTCGACGACGGCAGCGGGACTGGCGGTCCGCCGACTGCCGCTCAGCCGAGGTTCTACCGGCTCGATGTCAGTCTCGCGCCCTAACGAACTCCATTCGTGAAACGATCGCTTCCTCTTCTCAGCCTTATCCTTGTCGGAATCTTCGCCACCGCCGCGCAGGCTCAGCTCGGCAATGCCTGGCACATTCCAAACAACATCGTGCCGAACAGCAGCAATAACATGCGCTCACCGATCAGCGGTAGTGAAGCCGGCAGCACGATCACAATCTACAACGGCAACCAATTCCAGGGTAGCGGCAACCCGGGGGACCAGAGCGGTGGCAGCGTCTTTTACAAGTCCGCCACCGGCGCCTATCAATCTGTCCCACTCGCTTTCTTCACCCAGAGCAACAACGACAAATACTGGCTCGCGAGCTTCACCGCGCCCACTTTCGGCCCGGTCCAGTACTACCTCCAGATCAATTACACCGATCACACCACGACCTATCTCTACGGCACGGATTCGACCAGTAACACGACCACCGATTCCGCCTTTGCCGCCGCCCATCCTTTCGCGGTCAATCTCAATCCGACACTAACTGTCAACGGCGTCAATGCGAACTACACGACCGAGCACGTTTACGTCGACGAAATCGCGGGCGATTCCATTCCGTTCTCCGTCGTCTTTACGCCCAACGCCGCTAACGTCGATCCGACAACGGTGCAGGTTTATACGAATCTAAACCGGCGCGACTACGCGACCCTGCCGTACACGGACGCCAACGGCATCGCGACCGAGGAGGGAATCAATCCGCCGAGCGGCGACCTCGTCGGGACGGACGACAGTCATTACTACAAGGCCTATGCGATGAGTGGCAGCGACGGCACCTATGGTCTCACGCTCGATTCTTCCAACATCGGCCTTTCGCGCACCGGCGCTTATCGCCTGACGGCGCGCTATCGCCTGATCGGGAGTGGTACCTGGATTTACTACACCTCCGGCGGACGGCGCGATCACGCGATCGTGGTTTCGCCGAAAGCTGCGCGCAACATCAACCTCTACGAGATCAACACCCTCAACATCGACGCGAGCGGCGACCAGATGGCGCAGCGCAGCACCTTTGCCGATCTGCACAACAGCGCAAAACGCTGGAACCTCGATTACCTGAAGAATCTCGGCTGCAATTACCTTTGGTTTCAGCCGATTCACCCTAACGGAATCGACGGCCGCCAGATCGATCCTAACACCGGCCAGCCTTTCACCGTCGGCAGCCCCTACGCAGTGAAGAATTTTTTCAATATCATGGCGTTGATGGGCCAAGATAATACTCGCACCGGGGCCATGACCGAGTTTCAAGGGTTCATGACTGCGGCCGACTCAGCCGGGGTCGGAGTCATGCTCGACGCGCCCTTCAATCACACCTCCTACGACTGCGAACTGGCCGACCGGGGCGTGGCGTTGATCAAACCCGGCTCGACCTCGCTCACGGAAATCCGCAGCGCCGAAGCACGTTTCTACTCGCACGGCGATCTCTTCAACATCGCGAACAACAACTATTGCGTCCGTGCTTCGAGCGCGACTGACATCGCGCCGGCGCCAGACCGGAACGACTTCGGAAAATTTGGCGACACCTTCGACATCTACTTCGGCGAATATTCGGCGCTCGTCTGCCTGAACGATCAGGACGACGGAAATTACCTGAACGAAAATGATATTTTCCAGTACACCGACCCCGCCTGGAACAGCGTCGACTTCAGCGTCGGCGGAGTAGGCAACAACATCACGCGCAACGTCTGGCGTTACTTCGCCGCTTACATTCCTTACTGGCTCACGCAGACCGGCCACCGCGGGTTCAACAGCACACCAGCGGACGGCGACGCCGCGACGCGTCTCGCGCTCGACAGCGAAGGCGTCGATGCCTTGCGCGCAGACTTCGGCCAGGGCCTGCCGCCCCAGGCTTGGGAGTACATCATCAACGTCGCGCGCAGTCATAAGTGGAACTTCGTTTTCATGACCGAGTCACTCGACGGCGGCGCGGTGACTTATCGTTCCGCACGGCACTTCGACATCCTGAACGAGAACATCATCTTCCCGTTCCAGGCTGCCTCGACCACGGACGATTACCGCGGGATCTTCGATGCGCGCCGCAGCGCCTACGGCCAGGGGCTCGTCCTGCTCAACTCGACGTCGCACGACGAAGCAAACTACGCCGACCCATTCCAGGCTTTGATTCGTTATGGCGTCAGCAACACGATCGACGGCGCGCCGATGATTTTCTACGGACAGGAAAACGGCATTTCCGACACCTTCGGTTTCAGCCATTACGAAGTGAACTTCGGGAAGTACATCCCGCACTTCAAAGTCTTCAACGATCTTGGCCCGATCCTCGGCAACCAAACCTACGGGCTGCAGCAACTTTACCCGGTCTACGCCGCGATGGGCCAGGCGCGACAGTTTAGCACCGCGCTCCGCAGCTCGAATCGCTATTATCTGAATCAGATCGGCGGCAGCATTCAGCAGTCGATCTTCTCGGTTGCGAAATACGACTCGCCTAACACTTCCCCCGCGCTCACGGATGTCGTCTTCGGTTTCATGAACCTCGATCGCAACAACGACCAGAGCGGCAACTTCGACGTCAACATCACGCAGAACAGCGCCAACCTTTTCGGGATCAAACGCGGCCGCACCTACGACGTGCACAATCTCGCCGCCTACACCGCAATCGATTCGAATCGCCGCAATTATTTCCTCAATCGCAAAACCGGCGATCAACTCCTCGACAGCGGACTCTTCGTCGGGATGAAGAAGGTACCGGCCGTCGATGCTGATTGGGCGACTGCCCCGTTTGAAGCGCAATATCTCAAGCTCTACGACGTAACCGCCCCGACCGGCACGCCTGGAAGCGCGATGGCGCCTAACGTTTATGGCTATGTTCTCGGCAATACCGCCACGCTCACCTGGAACGCGGCCGCGCCCGACAGTGAAGGCATCGTGCCGTCCTACAAAGTCAGCGTCACGGTTAACAGCGTCACGACCGTTTATTACACGACCTCGACCAGTCTCACCTTCGCCGTCACGCCGGGGCAGACCTTCACCGTTACGGTGCAGGCGGTGAACCCGAGCGACAACTCTGTCGGTGGACCGGTCGGCGGTGTCGCCACGATCAAGGCGCTCGATCCGGCGGCCGACGAGGATGGCGACGGGATGAACAATGCCAATGAAGATGTTGCGGGCACGAATCCCTTCAGCAGTGCGTCGCTCCTGCGCGTGACAAATATCACGCGCACGCCGCCGAGTTCGCTTTCCATAACCTGGAGTTCGGTCGCCGGTAAAACTTATCAACTCGAAACCGCTTCGAGCCCGAGTGGAAGCTACATTTCGGTCGGACCGGTAGTGACCGCGACGACCACGTCATCGAACGAAACCATCACGGCAACGACGCCGGCCTTTTATCGCGTGCGGGTTGTCCCCTGAAGCACGTGACTTCGCGCGGCGTTTAATGTTTGTCGGCCGCCAGGTGAAGAGACAGAGTGGGCGCTCGTTTTCTCCATGCTAAACCGAATCCCGTTTCTCGCCGCCGCCTGCCTCGCCCTTGTCAGCGCCAACGCTCAAATTCCAAAGTCCTTTCCCGAGGATCAGGGTGTCTCGCTCGACCAACTTCATCCGACGCCGGCTTGGGCAGCCGCGGCGATTTTCTACCAGATTTTCCCGGAACGGTTCCGCAACGGCGACCAGACAAACGACCCGACGCGCGATGGCCTCGAGACGCCGATCAAGGCGCCTAACGACTGGCGCATTTCGCCCTGGACCGCCGATTGGTATGCGCGCGATGATTGGGAGAAGGAGATGGGCCCCGATTTTTACGACGGCGTCTTCGACCGGCGTTACGGCGGCGACCTCCAAGGGGTGCTCGACAAGCTCGATTACCTTCAGGACCTCGGGATTAACTGCATCTATTTCAATCCCCTCTTTTACTCGCGCTCGATGCACAAGTACGATGGCAACAGCTACCATCACATCGACCCGAACTTCGGTCCCGATCCGAAAGGCGATTTCGCGCAGATGGAAAAAGAAATCGCCGATCCTGCGACCTGGAAGTGGACGGCGGCGGACAAGCTTTTCCTCAAGCTCATCAAGGAAGCGCATAGCCGCGGGATCAAAGTAATCATCGACGGCGTTTTCAATCACACCGGGCGCGACTTTTTCGCCTTCCAGGACCTGCGCAAGAACCAGGCGAAATCGCGCTACAAGGATTGGTACGTGGTGAGCAGCTTCGATGATCCCAAGACGAAACGAAACGAGTTCAGTTACAAAGGCTGGTGGGGCCACGCCACCCTCCCAGTCTTCGCCGCCTCGGCCGACGGCAAGGACATGTTTGCCGGCCCGAAAAATTACATCATGCAGGCCACCAAACGCTGGATGTTGCCGGATGGAAAGGACCCCTCGTTAGGCATCGACGGCTGGCGGCTCGACGTGGCGGACGAGCGACCGGCGAAATTCTGGGCCGACTGGAACGCATTCGTCCGCAAGTGCAACCCAACTGCCTACACCACGGCCGAGATCTGGCACGACGCCGCGCAACTGGTGAAGGAAGGCGGCTTCTCCGCCTCGATGAATTACAACGCCTTCGCCATCCCGGTGAAAGGCTACCTCGTCGACGACAACATCGGCCCGGCGAATTTCGTCAAGCTGACCGATCAACGTCGCCAGGCGTTCCCGTCCGCGGTCGCCTACGTCATGCAAAACCTGATGGGCTCCCACGATACCGACAGACTCGCTTCCATGATCGTGAACGGCGAGGGCACGCAGTATCATGACGGCGAGATTTCCTTCAACGAGAACAGCGACGCCCGCGCCTCGTCGACCTACCGGATTCGACGGCCTAACGACCGGGAGCGGGAGATTCAAAAGCTGGTCGTCCTTTTCCAGATGACCTACGTCGGCGCACCGATGATCTATTACGGTGACGAAGCCGGGATGTGGGGCGGCCACGATCCGGACGACCGCATGCCGATGGTCTGGCAGGATTTGAAATACGATCCGCAGGCGATCGATCCGCGCGGCGACGATCGGCCAGCAGATGATGTGAATTTCGAGCCGGAAGTTTTCGCTTATTACAAAAGTGCGGTGGCTTTGCGCCGCGGACATGGTGCGCTCCAGCACGGCGACTACGAAGTGCTGGCCGCCGATAACGAGCACGATTCCCTCGCTTTCGTTAGGCGGAGCGCGAAGGAAAAGTTACTCGTGGCCTTCAATCGGAGCGGCGATGAGGTGAAGCTCGATCTGAATTTTTCGCATGCTAATCCGAAGCCGATTTTCGCGACGAAAGGCGAGCCCGGAGATCTGGCGGTGCAAGATTCCGGTGATTCTCTCGCTCTCACTTTGCCGCCACTGACCGGGGCGGTTTTCTCCTTCGAGTGAGCGCGCGGAGTCAGACGCGAATCCTGCGCGCGGCGCTCCTCGTCGGGTTGTTCGCCCTTTGTTCCGCCTGTCAACGTGCACCCGACACTCGGACTCATATCCGGATCTGGCACCAGAAGATTGGCGGGGAACGCGATCTCTTTGACGAGTTCGTCAGGCGATACAACGCCAGCCATCCCGATCGGGTCGTCGAGACGCTCTATAAGGAAAACGAAGAGCTGCGCAATCTCTACATCATCGCGGCCGTCGCGGGACAGGGACCCGACCTGATTTATGGGCCGGCGGATAACGTCGGCGTCCTCGTCACCACAAAAACGATCCGTCCTTTAAATGACCTTTTCGACGATCGATTTTTCTCCCGCTTCACCAAACAAGGATTGGTCGACTGGCACGGTTCACACTGGCTGGCGGCGGACCAGATCGGGAACCATCTCACGCTCGTCTACAACAAGAGGCTCGTTCCCCAGCCGCCGAAAACGCTCGACGAGCTCGTCGCGTCCGGTCAGCGCCTAACGAAGGACAACAACGGCGACGGCAGGATGGACGAATACGGACTCACCTGGAACTACCGCGAGCCGTTTTTCTTCATCCCGTTCCTGACCGGTTTCGGCGGCTGGGTGATGGATGCGGAGGGACGTCCCGCGCTCGACAACGAGTACACGGTGCGCGCGATCCAGTTCATCCTCGATCTCCGCGACAAATACAAAATCATTCCGCAAGAGGGCGATTACGAGATCGCGGACATGCTCTTCAAGGAGAGCCGGACCGCCATGATCATTAACGGTCCCTGGTCGTGGGCCGACTACAAAGTGCCGCAGAAAAGCATGGTCGCGCCGCTGCCCTTCAACTCCGAAACCGGACTCTGGTGCGAGCCGATGATTTCGGCGAAGGGCTATTGCGTAAACATCAATGTGCCGGCGAAAAAATTGGCCATGATTCGAGATCTCGTCATTTACCTGACAAGCGCCGCGGTGCAGGAAAAAATGGCGCAGGCGCTGGCGACGACGCCGGTCGACAAGTCAGTTCTCGCTTCGCCGACGATCCGCAACAATCCCGCGCTCATCGCCTCGATGGAGCAGATCGAACACGGCCGGTCGATGCCGATTGTCCCGCAGATGCGGCAAATCTGGGAGGGGATGCGCGGTCCATATCAGCTCGTGATGAGTGGCAAGATCACGGCAGCGGAAGCGGCGCGACGGATGCAGCGCGAAGCGGAGAAGAACATCGCGGATAGCAACCTCTAGCTACGCGAGGGCGGCGATCGCGGCCTGCGCAGTTTCGATCGCCTCTCTCGCCCGGCTGACCGTGACGTTGAGGTCGCGCAGACGTCCATCTTTTAGGCCGTAAATCCAGCCGTGCACCGCCAGCTCCTGACCACGCTCCCAGGCGTCGAGCGCGATCGTGGTCTGACAGACGTTCGCGACTTGCTCGATGACGTTGAGCTCGCAAAGGCGACGGAAGGTTTCCGCCTCCCCATCGATCCGCTCGAGCGCAGCGGCGTGCTTTTGGCGCACATCCTGGATGTGGCGGAGCCAGTTGTCGCTCAGCCCGAGACGATCGCGCCGGAGCGCGGCCTGCACTCCGCTGCAACCGTAGTGACCGCAGACGATGATGTGGCGCACCTGCAGGATGTCGACCGCGAATTGCATGACCGAGAGACAATTGAGGTCGGTGTGGACGACGAGATTCGCGATGTTGCGATGGACGAATAACTCGCCGGGCGACAAGTCGACGATCTGGTTTGCCGGCACCCGGCTATCGGCGCAGCCAATCCAAAGATATTGCGGCGATTGCTGCCCGGAGAGCTTGAGAAAAAAATCGGGCTCCTGCCGCCGGAGGCGCTCGGCCCAGGCTTTGTTATTCTCGAAAAGTTGCTCCAGCGAAGGCATCTGCAGGTGGCGGCTCAGTCAGGGAAACAAGATCATCAGCCGGAGAAGGTGGCCAGTAATTTTCCGGCGGCGCGTCGATCGATTGCTTTTCGTTAGGCAAAGCTGGAGCTGCATTTATTTTCGGCGCGGTCTTTTCAGCAGCTCGCGCAAGAGGATGCGATTGTATTCCTCGGCGTAGGCGCGGGCGCGTAGACCGAAGCTGAAATTTTGTGAGCGGGTGGCGAAGATGCGAAACGGCTGCGGCACAAATTTGGTCCCCTGTTTTTGTTTCAAGCGCGGGTATCGCTCGACGCCCGGCACGTTTTTGCCGTAGCGATCGATCGCGATGAAACGGAAATCGTGCCGGCTGAGCGCGGCCTTCGCGTCCTGCTCCGGGTGGGCCAGTTCCGGATAGAGGAGGTCGACGCCAGAGAACGAATCCTGTCCGCGCGCGAGCTGAGGAAAGGCCAGACCCATCCCAAGGACGAGGAGCGCGCAGAGGAAACGATTCATCGGCGAAGGAAACATACGGCCTCCGACCGAGCCCGGCCAGCGCGGCGCGTTGGAGCGCGCGAGAAGACAAAGGCGCGCCGAGAAATTCCCGGCGCGCCTCTCCAGAGTTCCAGTTTTGCGTGACTCGGCTACTTCTCGTAGCGCTTTGCGACTTCCGCCCAGTTGACCGTGTTCCACCACGCCTTGAGATAATCCGGGCGGCGGTTCTGATAATTCAGATAGTAGGCATGCTCCCAGACGTCGACGCCGAGAAGCGGAGTTCCTTCACAACCGGCGATCGCCTGGCCCATCAGCGGGCTGTCCTGGTTCGCCGTCGAGCAGACTTCCAGCTTGCCGCTTTTGTTCTTGATCAGCCACGCCCAGCCGCTGCCGAAACGTCCCCCGCCGGCGGCCGACATTTTCTCCTTGAAGGCGTCGAAGCTGCCGAAGGTCGACTTGATATCGTCGGCCAATTTGCCGGCCGGCTCACCGCCACTGTTCGGCCCCATGATTTGCCAGAACATCGAATGATTGGCGTGGCCGCCGCCGTTGTTCCGCACGGCGGTGCGAATCGTCTCGGGCACCGCGCTCAGGTTGCCGATCAGTTCCTCGATCGATTTGCCTTCCAGCTCCGCTTTGCCTTCGATCGCCTTGTTCAGGTTGTTCACGTACGCCTGGTGATGTTTGTCGTGATGGATCTCCATCGTCTTCGCATCGATCTGCGGTTCCAATGCGTCGTTCGGGTAGGGTAATTTCGGTAATTCGTATGCCATAAGAGCTGAAACTTCGGGCTGCTTTGACCTCTTGGGTAGTGCTTTTTTTGTCCTGCAGCCGGGGCGCGTTCACTTGCGCAAGCGAAGGGCAGAGGTTACTTCCACCGAGTTTGACCATGGAAAAATTCTCCGCTCGCCGTTTGGCGACCCTGCTCTTCTCGCTCGCCCTCCTGCTCGGCGCTTTCGCCGCCTGCCACAAGAAAAGCGGGCCCGCCACTCCCGCGCAATCCGCCGCCCCGGGGAGCGGTGCAGAGGCTTCGCCGCCCGAGATTACCGGCCCCGTCACCCCTGCCCTTGTGAAGCAGAACGATCCTAACTCGATCACCCATTACCTTCATTTCCCAAAGGATCCCGCGGTCGCGAAAGTCGACGGCGCGGTCCAATTCTTCTGCGACCTGACCGAAACCGGCAACGTGGAAACGACGCATGCTCTGGTCGCAAAGAACGACGCCTTCAAACAGGCGGTCCAGACCGCACTCGACTGGGGTCGCTTCACACCCGCGACCGTCAACGGAAAGGCCGTCCGCGCCTATCTCGGCGGCACCATTCTCTTTCTGCATCAGAACGGCTCCGAGGTAATCGTCGTCTCTCTTGCCACGCACGACCGCGACCGCGTCGGCAAGATGGCGAACTATATTCAACCGCAGTTGATCGGCGGCCTGCGCCACGCGCTCGAGAAGGAAATCGCTTCACTCACCAAGGGCATTCTCGTCGCCGGCAAGGCGGAGGTGGTGGTGAAGGTCGACGCAAAAGGGAAAGTGACCGGCACCTCCTCAATCTCGGAAAACCCGAAGGGCAGCGGGCTCGGCCTCCTCCTCGATGCCGCGATGAAGAAATCGCATTTCACACCCGCCTACGAAAACGGGACTGCTGCTCCCGGCGGCGTCAACATCGTCGCCGATTTCAGCCGCTTTTAGCCGCCAAGGCCGGGCTATTCGGTCTGGCCGTCGTCGTCAGCCATCTTCTTGAAATGAAGCTGGCCGACCCGTCGTCCATCAGTCTGCGAAACGGTCACGATATAATCCTCGATCGGGACCTGCTCGCCCTGTTTCGGAAGATGGCCTAACAAGTGGGTGACATAGCCGCCTACCGTACTGACGTCGGCGTTCTCGACTTCGAGATCAGCCAGGTCGCGCAGCTCGTAGAGCCCGAGCCCGCCGTCGACCATGAATTCGTCATCGCTGATCTTGCGGAATTCGGCCTTCTCGGTATCGAACTCGTCCTGGATATCGCCGACTAATTCCTCGAGCACATTCTCCATCGTCACCATCCCGACGGTGCCGCCGTATTCGTCGACCACGATCGCAAGATGGGCATGCCGGACGAGAAAGAGATTGAGCAACTTCTCGAGCGACATCATTTCCGGCACCGGGATGAGCTCACGCCGGATCTTCATCAGGTCGGGCTGGGGATCGCGCATCATCGGCACCAGTTCCTTGATGTGGATCAAACCGATCGTGTTATCGAGATGCCCGCGACAAAGCGGGAAACGGGTATGACGCGACTCGAGCGCCTTCTCCACGTTTTCCTCAAAGCTCTCTTCAATATCGAGGTAAACCACTTCTCCGCGCGGCGTCATGATATCGCGGACGACACGCCGCCGCATGTCGAGCGCGTTGACCAGAATGTCGCGCCCGATCGAGGAGACTTCGTCTGATTTTTCGCTCTGGTCGAGAATCAGGCGCAACTCTTCCTCACTATGCGCCAGCTCGGCGCCGCTGACCGGTTTCTGGCGGAGCAGCTTTTGCAGAAAAAAGTTCGAGGAAGTGTTGAGCAGCCAGATGAAGGGCCGAAAAACAAAATAGAAAATTCCCAGCGGCCTAACGAGAAGCAGCGAAACCGGCAGCGGGTCGGTAATGGCAAAATATTTCGGCGCTAATTCTCCAAAGACAATGTGGAGAAAGGTGATGCCGATGAAGGCGAGGACGACGGAGATCGTGGTGACGAGCGCGACAGAGTGGAGATGGAAGAGGCCGAAGAACGGCTCCAGCATGCTGGCGAGAAATTGCTCCCCCGCCCAGCCGAGGCCAAGACTGGCCAGCGTCACGCCTAACTGGGTGGCGGAGAGATAAGAATCGAGATGCGTCCGCACATGCCTGGTCGCAATTGCGCGCACGTTGCCCTCCTCGATCAATGTCTCGAGCTGACTGCTGCGCACCTTGATCACCGCGTATTCGCAGGCCACGAAAAAGCCATTCAGCCCGACGAGGCCGGCGATCGCCAGACACTTGCCCAGCAGGATACTGGGCGAGTCCCAATGTTCGCTCAGGCCCTCCGCCAGTGTCGTGAGAGCCAGAAAAGAAAAAAACGAGTTCATCGTGCGGATGCGGGGGAAAGCACCCGGACTCCGCCTGGGCGGATTACCAGCTCGATTTCGTGACGCCGGGAATGAGACCGGCGGAAGCGAGCTCGCGGAAAGTGAGGCGCGAAATCTTGAAGCGGCGAATGAAGGCGCGGCGGCGGCCGCTCACCTGGCAGCGATTGACGACCCGCGTCGGGCTGGCGTCACGCGGCAGTTGCGAAAGTCCGATGTAATCCTTTTTCGCCTTCAGCTCGGCACGAAGGGCGGCGTATTTCTCCACCGTCTTGCGCTTGCGATTGTTGCGATTGATCCACGAAGTCTTCGCCATAGGGAACGCGGAAGTTAATGGGAAAACCGGTTGGCGCAACCAATTTTCGCCCTCCGTTCGTCATCGTCCAGCCTGCGCCCCGGTGCTGCCATAATTCGTCAGCAAAGCCTGGAAGCGCGGGTCGGCGCGGATCGAATCCCACACCGGATCGATCCGCAATGAGGCGATCGAGACGGTCTCACCACCCGAAGATGACATGAGTCGATCGAGATGTTCGATCGCGGCCCCGACCTCCCCGACTTGCGCCTCGACGCGCGCCAGCCGTTCGAGATAGAACACGCCCACCATCACGTCGCGCGAAATTGGCAACAGCTCGACCGCAGCCCGGTCCACTTTCAGGGCCGCTTCTTTCTCGCCCAGTCCGGCATAGACGAGGCCGAGATAGCTCTGCGCGTCCGCCGCCTCGTGCCATGGCTTTTCCGTTAGGAGAAGTGGAGTTGCGCCAGGCACGGATCAGAACCAGGACTGTTCTGCTAGTGGCGGCAGCGTTTGGACACGCGGCCTAACGAGACATCGCGACACCGTTCCTTAAACCGCCTTAGAAACACCTGCTTACACCAATCAGCCCGCCGAGAGCGTTGACCCCGACATTACGGTTGGCCGTATTCGC
>DASXDC010000270.1:0-5223 GCA_036490855.1 Chthoniobacterales bacterium | reverse complement strand
ATGCCACGGGTGGTGACGGCCGGGGTGCCGAGGCGGATTCCGCCCGGCTTGAAGATCGGATAGGTATCAAAGGGAATCGCATTTTTGTTCACCGTGATCCCGGCGCGATCGAGCACATTCTGCGCATCCTTGCCGTTGATTTCTTTCGGTCGCAGATCGACGAGCATGAGATGATTATCGGTGCCGCCGGAGACAATCCGGAAACCATGCTTCGCCACGCCGGCCGCGAGCGCTTTGGCATTCAAAACCACCTGGCGCTGATATTCCTTGAAGGCCGGCTGGAGCGCTTCGTGGAAACAAACCGCCTTGGCCGCGATCACATGCATGAGCGGGCCGCCCTGCACACCGGGAAAAACCGAGGCGTCGATCGCTTTCGCAAACTTCTCCTGGCAAAGCACGATGCCGCCACGCGGTCCGCGCAGACTTTTGTGCGTCGTCGTGGTGACGAAATGCGCGTGCGGCACCGGGCTCGGATGTTCGCCGCCCGCGACTAATCCCGCGATGTGCGCCATGTCGATGAAGAGAAGCGCTTCCACCGAATCGGCGATCTGCCGGAGACGCGGGAAATCGATGAAGCGCGGATAGGCGGACGCACCGGCGGTGATGAGCTGCGGACGCACTTCCTCAGCCTGTTTCGCGAGGGCGTCGTAATCGATCTGCTCCGTCTCCTGGCTGACGCCATATTGCGAAACCTGGTAGAGTTTACCGGAGAAGTTCGCCGGATGTCCGTGGGTGAGATGACCGCCATGGGCGAGGTTCATCGTCAGAATGCGGTCGCCCGGTTTCAGGACGGAAAAATAGACGGCCATGTTGGCCTGCGCGCCGCTGTGGGGCTGCACGTTGACGTGCTCTGCACCGAAGATCTTGAGCGCGCGATCAATCGCGAGCTGCTCCACGACATCGACATTTTCGCAACCGCCGTACCAACGTTTGCCCGGATAGCCTTCGGCATACTTGTTCGTTAGGCAGGAGCCTTGCGCCTCCATCACGGCGCGACTGGTGAAATTCTCCGAGGCGATGAGCTCAATATTCTCGCGCTGTCGTTTTTCCTCCTCGCTGATGGCGTCGAAAATTTCCGGATCGACTTTGCGGAGTGCGTTGCCTAATGAGCCGCCGTAGCGGCCGCTGTCTTCGGATTCAATTTGATGAGGCATATTTCCCATGGTGGATCGCGGATCGGAACCCCCGCCAGCGTGGCGGGGCAGCGCCAGTTCGGTTTCTTCGACAAAGGCGAGCACGCTCGGCAGCGCCGTCTCGATGCACTCGGCGCATTCTTCGTAAATGTTGCGTCCCATCCCGATCGGGTCGGGCAGATCGCACCAGAGGGTCGCGCCCGGTTCCTCAAATTCGCGGAGCAGAAACGTCTTCTCCGCGCTCTGCGGGAAGAGGAGGTGAATCGTCTCCAGATGAGAGCTGGTCATGGCAAAGATGTGCGTCGCGCGATCGATCAGGGTGGCCGTGAGCGGCTGACTGCGAAGGCCCGAGATATCGACTCCCCGTTTCCGGCAGACCTCGATCGCATGCATGCTCGGTGGCTGACCGCGCACGGCATGAACTCCGGCGGCATCGGCTTCGATTCCCTTGCGGTCGCCGAGCAGACGGCGGAAAAGTCCCAGAGCCATGGGACTGCGGCAGATATTGCCAGTACAGACAAAGAGAACGTTTTTCACGATGCGAGAGGCAGCGGAGGTAACCTGCGGCCAAAGTAAAATCAAACGCCCTCAAGTCAACGAATCGGCCCCGCCCGATAACCCGGTTACCGAAGGCGTTTGCCTGACGGTTCCCAGCTGATGAGCGCGGCCTGGAAATCGTGGCGCTACGACCTCGAATGGCTCGGGGTCGGGCTGCTCGCCTTTCTTGTCCCGAAATTGCCCCGGCCTCTCGCGGTGCGGCTCGGGGAAATCGCGGGCGCGCTCGCCGCGCGGTTCGATTTCGAGGGACGCCGCGTCGCGCTGAGTAATCTCGAGGCCGCTTTTGGCGATCGCTTTTCACCGGCGGCGCGCGCTCGCATCACCCGCGAATCATATCAGCAATTCGCCAGCACCATGATCGACCTCTTCTGGACGCCGCGGCTGAACGCGAAGAATTATCGCAAGCTGATCGAGTTCGAGGGCTGGGATGAATTTGCCCGCACCGTCGGCCCGGCTGGGCCATGCATCATCGCCACCTGTCACTACGGAAATTTCGAGTGGTTCAGCATCGCGGCCGGTTACGCTGGATTGGTCGCGACCATCATCTCGCAGGAGTTTAAGAACCCGAAACTCGATCCGATCTTCAACCGCCTCCGCCAGCAATCCGGCCACCAGATGGTGCCGCGGGAGCGAGGGATCGTTAGGCTTTACAAGACCCTGCGCCGCCGTGGAACCGCCGCCATCCTCGTCGATCTGACGCTTCACCCGCGCCAGCCGACGGTCGCGATCGACGTCTTCGGGATGAAAATGTCGGTCACATTCGCCCACGCCTGGCTGCATCGCCGGACCGGGCTGCCGATCGTTCCCGTGCATCAGGAACCGCTTCCGGGCGGGCGCTGCCGGGTCGTCTTTCATCCCCGGCTCCAGATTCCACCCGACGCGACCGATCAGGAAATCGCGCAGCTCTGCTGGGATCAGTTCGAGCCGGTCGTTAGGCAAAATCCTTCCCCCTGGCTCTGGATGTATAAATACTGGCGCTTCCGGCCGAGTGACGCTGATCGGCCCTATCCATTTTATGCCCATCCGGTGCCGCGCTTTGACAGGCTGCTGAAAACCGGCGCCGGTTGACAACGAGCCTGCGATAGGCTTTCCAGTTGGAAATCCTATGCGAATCACTCACCGCCTTCTCTTCCTCGCCCCGCTCGCCGGCTTCGCCTTCCTCACGAGCTGCAGCACGATGGCGCCGACCGCCACCGTCTATCATGTGGTCGCACACAAGCCGCATGATCCTTCCAAAGTTCGCGTCGCGGTTTCGCTTTCGAAACAAAATGTCTACGTGATGGAAGGCGACCGCTGTCTGATGGCCGCCGCCACCTCGGTCGGGTTAAGTAATCATCCGACACCCAAAGGCCACTTCCACATCACGAATAAGATCGAAAACAAACGCTCCGGCGCTTACGGCTTCCGCGTCCAGGGCGAACACGTCGTCGCCGCCGACGCGAGCGCGAATGTGAAGGGACGTTACGTCGGTTACCCGATGGGTTTCTGGTGTGAATTCACGCCGGGATATGGCTTCCATCAGGGCTTCGTCCATCCCGTGCCGCGCACGCACGGTTGCCTGCGCCTGCATGGCGAGGCCGCGCCGAAATTCTACGCCCTGGTCCATGAAGGAACGCCGGTTTACATCGCCGACATCCAGCCCGAAGACGCCACCATCGGGCCGAAGGTGGAGCGAGTGGACGATTCCAAAACGCCTGATCCCGCTCCGGCGCTTGAGATCACTTCCGGCGCATTTCAAAAGCCGACCGGTCCGCTCCTCGTTCCTTGATTCCGCTGGGAACAATTTGCGACGCTGAGCGCGCGCGGCGACATTAGCCGGTGAGCGCGAATCTCATTTCCAGCGGCACGACCGCACGCAACAAGGTCAATCTCCGCACCCCGGAGGTCATGACCGCCGTGCAGGAGCAGGTCGAATCGCATTATCGGAGCGACATCGTCGACCAGGTGCGGCGCAACGGCGGCATCATCTCCGTCGGCGGCGTGACGGTGCGGCTGGCAAAGCAGTTCGGCTTTTGTTACGGCGTCGAGCGCGCGATCGATCTCGCCTACGCCGCGCGCAAGGTCTTCCACGATCGCCGCCTCTTCATCGTCGGCGAGATCATTCATAATCCCGAAGTTAACGAGCAGATCTCGTCGTTAGGCATCAAGAATCTGACCGGCCAAAACAAGCAGGCTGACATCTCGGACTTGAAACCGGAAGATGTCGTTATCCTGCCCGCCTTCGGAACCGAGCTTTCGATTCTTCAGCAGATCAAGGATCGCGGTTGCCAGATCGTCGACACCACCTGCGGCGATGTCATGAGCGTCTGGAAACGCGTCCGCAAATACGCCAGCGAATCGGCCACTTCGATTATCCACGGCAAGGCGGAACACGAGGAAACAAAGGCGACCAGCTCGCGCGCGCTCGGCGACGGCAACGGCCATTATCTCGTCGTCCTGACGCTGGCCGACACTGATTACGTTTGCGATTACATCCGCCACGGTGGCGAGAAACAGGTTTTCCTCGAAAAATTTCGCGGCGCTTATTCTGCCGGTTTCGATCCCGACGTCCACCTCCGGACAATCGGGGTCGCTAATCAGACGACCATGCTGCGCGGTGAGACAGAGGAAGTGCAGCGCCGGATCCAGAAGGCGATCATCGATCGTGATGGCGCGGAGATGGCGAGGAGAAACTTTCGTTTTTTCGACACGATTTGCGGCGCGACCCAGGAACGCCAGGACGCCTTGCGCGAGCTGCTCAATGTGAAGATGGAGCTGCTCCTCGTCGTCGGCGGCTACAACAGCTCCAATACTTCGCACCTTGCGGAGATGGGCGAAGAAAAATTGCCGACCTACTTCGTCCTCAACGCCAGCCGGCTTCTCTCTGAGAAGGAAATTCTGCACTACAACCTGCACGAAAAACGCGAAGTGGTGGCGCATAACTGGTTGCCAGAACCTCCCGTCGTGGTCGGGATCACCGCCGGCGCGTCCTGCCCGAACAATCTCATTGAAGAAACGTTGATCCGCCTTTTCCAGCTCCGCGGGATCGGCATCGACGAGCTCAAAGCCGCCGCAGCCTAACGAGCGCTCTTTGTGCCACGAAAGGAAAACGGCGCTCCTTTCATTCGGCCGGCGCGGTTGGAGGATGCGGCGGAGATTGCGGAGCTTTCCCGTCAGCTGGGATATCCGACGACCGCCGGAGAGATGTCAGGCCGTTTGCAGCGGGTGCTGGGCGGAAGCGATTATTTAATCGCCGTGGCGGAGGCGGCGGACGGTTCGCTCCTCGGCTGGGTCGGCGCGGAATACCGAATCTTGCTCGAAATCGGAGAGGAAGTGGAAATTGTCGGGCTGATCGTTAGGCAAGGAGCTCGGCGATTGGGAGTGGGAAGGGCGCTCCTCGGCTCAGCGGAAGAATTCGCGCGCAGTCGAGGCCTGAACTCGATCCGCGTCCGCTCCAACGTGACCCGCCCGGAATCCCATCCTTTTTACGAGCGAATGGGTTATGCACGCGTCAAGACCCAGCACTGTTATCGCAAGTCAGTCCGTCCGCCTA